>CBFCZE010000065.1:0-15081 GCA_965602655.1 uncultured bacterium | reverse complement strand
GTTATTGCTTGATAATACTTTTCAATAGCGGGAAAGAGTATGCTGGATCTTAAATATATCAGGGAAAATCCGGATCTGGTTCGTAAGGCGATAGAAAATAAGAATGAATCGGCTGATATCGATAAAATTCTTGAACTGGATAAAAAAAGACGCACCGTTATAGCCGAAGTTGAGGAATTAAAAGCCTTAAAAAACAAAGTTTCCGAACAGATAGCCGGGAAGAAAAAAAATAAAGAAGATGCCTCAGATGATATCGCCCGGATGAAAGAGGTCGGGCAAAAGATTGCTGAAATGGATAACAATCTTAGATCAGTGAAAGAGGCGCTCGATTATCATTTATTACGAGTTCCTAATATACCCGATGATACGGTTCCGGTCGGTGCCGATGAGGAAAGCAATGTTACCATTAAGGAATGGGGCAAAGTCGAAAAGCCTGATTTTGAACCATTGCCGCACTGGGAGCTGGGAGAGAAATTAGATATTATTGATCTTGTCGCGGGATCAAAAGTCAGCGGCTCGGGATTTTATGTGTTAAAGGGCCCGGGGGCCAGGCTTCAGCGAGCGTTGATAGCATTTATGCTTGATACACATGCCCGGGATGGGTTTACTGAGGTCGTTGCTCCGGTTGTGGCCGGCACCGCCGCTATGACCGGAACCGGACAGCTTCCGAAGCTAAGCGATGATATGTATTTTCTCAAAGAGGACGGTTTATATTTAATTCCGACCGGAGAAGTTCCGCTTACTAATTTGCATCGCGATGAAATTTTATCTGAGGATCAATTACCAAAATATTATATGGCCGCGACCAATTGCTTTCGACGCGAGGCCGGAGCGGCCGGAAAAGATACACGCGGTCTGTTGAGGGTTCATCAGTTTGACAAAGTAGAATTGGTGAAAATTGTCCATCCGGATAATTCAAAGGATGAGCACGAAACACTTTTGGCCCAGGCTGAAAAAATTGTCCGGGCGCTTAATATTCCATATCGCGTAAGAATACTTGCCACCGGCGACCTCTCATTTGCGGCAGCGAAATGTTATGACATAGAAATCTGGTCGGCCGGAGTGGCAAAATTTTTGGAAATTTCTTCGGTTTCCAATTTCCTTGATTTTCAGGCGCGGCGGATGAATACCCGTTTTCGGGATAAAAATAAGAAATTACAGTTTGTCCATACTCTAAATGGTTCCGGATTGGCTTTGCCCCGGTTAATTTCGGCCATACTGGAAGACTATCAGACAGATTACGGAACGGTGGTAATCCCCGAAGTTCTGCGACCATATATGGGCGGCTTAACCGAGATTTCAAAGAAGTGAAAAATCCTGATAATATAAGAATGTCCGTCGGAGGAACGACTATTTTTAAGCTGTTTCTTCTGGTTGGAATAGTTGCGATATCGATAGTTTTTACCTGGTATACTCTGGACGTTGTCAGGCAATTAAAAGCCGATGCCGAACAGATGGTGACGTCGTATGTTCGCCTGTGGCAGTTGGCGGCAAATGAAAGCAGTACCGGTCAGGAGGTACAGGTAATCTTTGAAGAGGTCATCAAAAAGGCAAATTTCCCGGTCGTAATTACCGGCACCGACGGCGAACCGGTTTTCTGGCGGAACATAAGCGGTATTGTGGATAATGATCCATCCGAGAAGACCCTCCGAAAAGTTAAGGCCCTAGTTCAGGAAATGAAAGAAGATAAGGGTGAATTTCCTCTATACTTTGAAGAGATAGTAATTTCTTATTTTTATTACGGTGACTCAAAAGTTATCCATCAGCTTCAAATGATGCCGTTTATTGAAATCGGTCTGGTTCTGGCATTTCTGATTATCGGATTTATCGGTTTTCAAAATATTCGTCGCTCCGAGGAACGGCATATTTGGGTCGGCATGGCCAAAGAGGCGGCGCATCAGTTGGGAACGCCGATTTCCTCACTTATGGGATGGCTGGAGCTATTATCAGCCGGCAAGGCAAAAAAATCCGATACTGAAAATCAAACAGGGTTTGGCGAAGATGAAATATTTTCTCAAATGAAAACCGATGTTAAACGTCTCCGGCGAGTGGCCAACCGGTTCGGACAGATTGGCTCGAAGCCCGATTATACCGAAGTTGATATGAATGAGCTTTTGGGGGAGACGGTTAACTATTTTCGCAGAAGACTTCCTTTTGATGGTCAGGGACTGGAAATACATTTTAAAAAAGGTGAGATTCCCCTCGTATCATTAAACGGCGAACTCTTTGCGTGGGTTATTGAAAATTTGATAAAAAACAGTCTGCAGGCGGTCGACCCTCAAACCGGGCAGATTGAATTAAAAACAACTCAAGTTGAAAACGGCCGATACATTGTTATCGAATTAACCGATAACGGCAAGGGAATTCCGATTGGAATCGTCCGCAAAATATTCCGCCCGGGGTTCAGCACCAAAAAGAGGGGTTGGGGACTCGGTCTGACACTTACCAAACGGATTGTTGAGGAGTATCATCGAGGGAAGATTATACTGGTAAAATCTCAACCCGGTAATACAATATTTCGGATTATTTTTCCGGTTAAATCATCGGACAAAGTTGATCGATATCGGTATAATAAATGGAAGAGGTCGGATATTGATATTTGACCGGGAAACGAAAGAGTTGGAAATTTAACATATGACGAGCAAAAAGATACTATGGGTCGATGACGAGATTGATTCTCTCAAACCGCATATTATGTTTTTAAAACAGAAGGGGTTTGAAGTGGCCGAATCGATGTCCGGCGACGATGCCGTCGAAAAGGTAAAAAATAATCATTTTGATTTGGTTTTACTCGATGAAATGATGCCGGGCAAAGATGGATTAGCTACGCTTGAGGAGATTAAGGAAATACGGCCGCATCTGCCGGTAGTAATGGTGACAAAATCGGAGGAGGAATCTCTGATGGAGGATGCTATCGGACAGAAAATAGATGACTATCTTGTCAAGCCGGTTAATCCGTCGCAGGTCTTGATTGTCGCCAAACGACTGCTTGATGCCGGTAAAATAGTATCTGAAAGTCATATGAAACGGTACATCACCGGACTGAATAGGTTTAACCAAAAGCTGTATGGTAATATCGAACCCGAAGACTGGCTCGAAGCGGCGCAGATATTAGCCACATGGGATGTTGAACTGGATGCCAATCCGGATGAAGGACTTCTGCAAACGCATGTAGGAACCCGAAAAGAATGGAACACCGAGTTTACAAAATATTTTGAAAAACATTACCAGGGCTGGCTGTTTGCCGAGAATCGTCCTTTGATGTCGCCCGATATTTTGAAAAAATATATGATTCCGATTTTAAAGGATGGCCGTAAGGTTCTTCTGATTGTGGTTGACTGCATGCGGCTTGATCAATGGCTGACGATTGAATCATTATTGGCCGAATTTTATAATATTTCGCGGGATTTATATTTTTCCATAGTACCCAGCGCCACACCATTTGCCCGCAACGCTCTTTTTAGCGGTGAGTTTCCTGATGCCGTTGCCAAAAAATACCCGGAAGGGTGGCGCGAGGGAGATGAGGGTTCGCTGAATCGTAATGAAGACAATCTGCTTGCCGATCTTTTGGTGCGAGAAAAAGTTGAAATTAATGGCAGTATTCGCTATGAAAAGATTTTTGATAATACCGAGGGTGATGCGCTGGCCAAAAGAGTCGGCAATTATTTTCAATCGCAGATGGTTGCCTATGTTTTTAACTTTCTCGATATAATGGCTCACGGACGCTCCAACAATGTTATCCTCAAAGAAATCGCCGGATCAGAATCAGCCTTTAGATCGCTGATGAAAAGCTGGTTTATTCATTCGCCGCTATTTTCAATTTTTAAATCATTTGCCAAAAGAGATTTTACCGTTATTGTAACCTCCGATCATGGCTCGGTTCTTTGCTCCCGTGGAACCGTTGCTCACGGTAAGCGGGATACATCAACAAATTTACGTTACAAATACGGCAATAATCTTAAATGCGACCCGAAGGACGCCATTTTAATAAAAAATCCGGAAGACTACCGCTTGCCAAAATTTAGTCTGGCGACGACCTATATAATTGCCAAGCAGGATTTCTATTTTGTTTACCCAAATCGTTATAATGAATTTGTTAAGCAGTTTCAGAATTCTTTCCAGCATGGTGGAATTTCACTTGAAGAGATGGTTATTCCAATTTCGGTTCTGACCCCCAAATAATGATAACCAAAAGGGAAAATATTAATATTGAAACTAGCTCCCCCGATGAAACCGAATCACTGGGAAAAAGTTTGGCCGAAATTTTAAAGGTAAATGATGTAGTAAGTTTCAGCGGTGTTTTGGGCGCCGGTAAAACCTGTTTGATTAGGGGGATTGCCTCCGGTTTGGGAATTGATGGCAATTTAGTAAAATCGCCGTCTTTTATTTTGATTAATGAGTATGACGGGCAAATCCCGCTCTATCATTTTGACCTATATCGGATGAAAGATTCATCTGAGCTTCATAATATCGGCTGGGATGATTATCTAATGCGTGATGGCATTGTCGTAGCTGAATGGGGTGAAAAGGCAGAAGATCAAATGCCGGAAAATAGAATCAAAATAAATATTGAAATTGTTTCCGAAACAAAACGTAAGCTGCAAATCAGTTTTAAAAATTCAAATTAGACAATTATGAAAAAATTTCCAGGAAATATACTTGCTATTGATAGCTCCACATCGGTTTTGAGAATCGGCCTGAAACTTCCTGATGGGAAAATTATCTCGCGGGAGAATAAGGATCGTTTCCGACATGCAGAATTCATTTTCAAGCTGATTGAAGATATCCTTAAGGCTGGATCGACAGATAAAGATTCTCTTGAGGCTATTATTATTTCCACCGGCCCCGGATCATTTACCGGCTTACGCGTCGGTTTGTCGGCGGCCAAAGGATTGGCTTCGGCTCTTGAAATTCCATTGATAGGTATTTCGACTTTTGGTGCTGTGGCTCAAGGTCTATATGAACAGTTTGGCCCAACGGCAGTGCTGATTCCATCACGGCGAGATGAGTTTTATTTTGGATTAATTGAATCGACTGAATTTAATGAAAGTAATATCGTCATATTAAAATCAAACGAAGTCGAATCAAAACTTAATAAGATTGGTGCCTATGGGATTGATTTTGATATTTCAACCCTTCAATTTTCGGAAAACAGCCCAATTAATATAGTTGACTACAAAATTGGGATAAATGATTTTCTATCTGCCGGGATGGAAAAATTACAAATCAAAGGCGGCGATGATTTATTTTCGATTGAGCCGTTTTATGTTCAGAATTTTCCAGTGATGAGACCCAGATGAAAGCTGATAAAACATCCAAAATTACTCCTTTTATCAGGGCGATGGAAGAGGAAGATATTGGTCTGCTGATTTCACTGGAGGCGAAGATATTTCCCGATCCCTGGCCGGCTGAGGCCTTTATTGAGGGTTTGGAAGATGAAAATCATACATTTTTGGTTGCGGAGGTTGAAAAACAGGTAGTCGGATATGCATCATTTTATATTGAAATGGGTGAAGGTCGGCTGACCAATATTGCTATCATTCCTGAATTCAGAAGGAAAAATATTGCCAAAAATTTATTAGAATATATCTTAAAGATTGTAAAAAAGGCCAGATGCAGGTATATTTTTCTGGATGTGCGGCCTGCCAATGAGACCGCCATTAGTCTATATTCCAGTTATGGGTTTTATGAGGCATATCGGAGGACGGAATATTATTCTAATCCAACGGAAGATGCACTGGTTATGATCAAGAATTTAGACGATGAGTAAATAATTATATGGATTGGTTTAAAAAACAAAAGACGGGCGTTGCCAGTCAGGCCAAAAAAGAGATGCCGGATGGACTCTGGTCAAAGTGTCCGGAGTGCGGAGAAATTGTCTATACCAAACAACTTGAAGAAAATTTCTGGGTCTGCCCAAACTGCAGTTATCATTTTAGAATCAGTTCTCAGAAATATATCAAGATTATCCTTGATAACGGCGAATTGGAGGAATATGACCAATCTCTTGAATCGCTGGACCCCCTGAAATTTAAGGATTCCAAAAAATATACGGACCGCCTAAAGGCGGCCAAGGCAAAATCCGGTTTAACAGATGCCGTTATCTGCGGCATTGGCACCATCGATTCGATTAAAGTCTCTTTTGCCATAATGGATTTCTCCTATATCGGCGGTTCTATGGGTTCGGTTGTAGGTGAAAAAATCGCACGTGCCATTGAACGTGCAATTGATGGCAACGTCCCGCTTGTTATTTCTTCCTGCAGTGGTGGTGCCAGAATGCAGGAAGGTATTCTCTCGCTGATGCAGATGGCCAAAACCTCGGCCCTGCTGGCTGTTTTAGCTAACAAGAAAATTCCTTTTATCTCATTGCTGACCAATCCAACTACGGCCGGAGTAATGGCCAGTTATGCTTCGCTGGGCGATGTAATCATAGCCGAGCCAAAATCACTTCTGGGATTTGCCGGACCACGCGTAATCCAGCAGACAATTGGCCAGGAACTTCCCCCCGGTTTTCAATCATCGGAATTCTTTATTGAAAAGGGATTTCTCGATAAAATTGTGGAACGAAGCAAACTTCGAGAAACTTTGATTCTTCTGTTAAGATATTTTCAGAGCTAAATATTATGTCTGCCAAACAAAGCTTGTATCAAACGGCTTTAAAATTTATCCTTGATCGGGAGCATTTTGGAATCAAGCTGGGGATAAGAAATATAGGCAACTTTTTGGCTGATGTTGGCAATCCTCACCGCACCTTCAAATCGGTTCATATTGCCGGAACCAACGGCAAAGGATCAACGGCGGCTTATATTGATGCTATAATGCGCGAAGCCGGATATCGGGTAGGAATTTTTACATCGCCGCATCTGGTTGATTTCCGGGAACGAATCCGTGTCAATGGTAAAGAGATTGGCAAAAAATACATAGCCGGATTTATTCAAAAACATAAAAAGGTCATTGAAAAAAATAAGATTACATTTTTTGAAGTCTGTACGGCTCTTGCATTCTGCTACTTTGCCTACAAAAAAGTTGATTTGGCCGTGGTGGAAACCGGTCTTGGCGGGCGATTGGATGCTACCAATACTCTTTTGCCGGAATTATCAATAATTACCGATATATCGTTTGACCACACCAATATTCTTGGTAATACCCTCAAAAAAATAGCATTTGAAAAAGCCGGTATAATTAAAAAGGGTACACCGGTTTTGATTGGAACCATGAAACCGGAACCGCGTAAAGAAATTGTTAAAATAAGTAAAAAAAGAAGATCTCCTTTGACCTATCAAAAGCCGGGTATAGTTAAGAAAATTGATAGCGGCTTTCATTATGATTATAAAAACGAAAACTTTTATATGACCAATCTGGTTTCATCGTTATCCGGGCTTCACCAGATATCAAATTCCGCTTTGGCCATAACCGCCGCGAATATTCTAAATCAAAATGGGTACAATATTAATAAACGGCAAATTCGGCGCGGTTTAAAATCGGCTTTTTGGCCCGGGCGGTTTGAAATTATCAAACTTCGGCGGGGTCCGACTATTATCCTTGATGTCGGACACAATCCAGCAGGCGTTAAGGCTATGACCGAATGTTTTAAAACAAATTTTCCGGATCGGAAGGCTGATGTAATCTTTGGCTCAGTCAGAAATAAGAATCTTGAAAAGACAATTAAATATATTATCCGGATTGCAAAAACGGTTGAAATAACAAAAGTTAAATCAAATCGCGGCATTGAGCCACAGGAAATTGCTTCGATTTTTAAAAAGAATAAGTTTGTTGCCAGAGTTTCCGAATCAGTTTATAAATCGGCCAAAAAGTTGATTGATTCGGCCAATTCTGACGATATTATTATTATCTGCGGTTCTCATTTTGTGGTGGGAGAATTTTTAGAGGATCGGGAAGCAATCTATGGCAAAAATAAAAGATAATTACAAACGACCAAACAATAAGAAAGCGATCTAATTGGGCAAAAAGAGTAAAATACAACATCCTGAGACAGAACAGATTAGAAAGAAACTTCAGCAGCACGAGCGATTCATTAATGCCGTGGTGGAAACAATTGGCGCTCTTGTTGTCGTTTTGGATACTGAAGGTAAAATTGTTCTTTTTAATCGCGCCTGTGAACAGACTACCGGCTATTTATTTGATGAGGTTAAAGATAGGTGTTTCTGGGATTTCCTCTTACTCCCGGAAGAAATGGAATCGGTCAAATCAGCTTTTGAGGAGTTGCAAAGCGGAATGTTTCCCAATCAGTTTGAGAATTACTGGATTGGGAAAGACAAATCGCGGCATTATATCACATGGTCGAATACGGCTCTGATTGGCGACTCCGGAGAGGTCAATTATGTTATTGGCACCGGTATTGAAATCACGGAACGCAAAATTGCCGAAGAAGCCCTGCATATTTCGGAATCCCGGTATGGAGAATTATTTACGGCCATTATGGAAGGAGTCGGAATAGTTGATGAAAATGAGGTAATCCAGTTTTGTAATCCGGCTTTTGCAGAAATATTTGAGGAAGACTCCAGTGAGAAATTGATTGGAAAATCTCTTTTCCATTTTCTACTGGATGATCAAAAAGAATTGATGGCATTGCAAAACGAACAGCGCCTGCAAAATATATCCTCCCGATATGAAATTAAAATCAGAACCGCCAAGGGCAACATCAGGCTCGTGAGGGTTTCGGCATCTCCGAGGTTTGATTTATCGGGGAGATATAAAGGTACTTTTGGGACAATAATCGATTTAACAGAGCAACACCAAGCCGAAGAGGATTTAAAAGACAGCATCCAATCTTATCAGACACTTGCCGAAAATCTGCCCGGTTTGGTATATCGGGTACTGAGCCAGGAATCTAATCGTATTATATTTTTCAATGACCTGGTCGAATCTTTGACCGGATATTCGGAAAACGAATTTCCGGGAAAAGATCTTACTTCATTCGAATCTTTGATCGAAGATGAAGACAGGCCGGCTGTTGTTTCAGAAGTAAGACAGGCAATTATTGAGAAAAGACCATTTGAGATTAGATATCGTTTTATGCATAAGACCAAAGGTGTTAGACATTTAATCGAAAGGGGCCGCCCCGTTTTTGATTCTGATGGAAACCTGCAAAGTATAGACGGTGTGATATTTGATATTACTCATTACCGGAAAGTCGAAAAATCGATTAAGGAAGCGCATTCTGAACTGGAAGGACAGTATAAAGAGCGGACCAGGGAACTTAAGGAAGCCAACCTTCGCAAGAAGGCAATGTTTGATCTTTATAATATTTTTGAATTAAGCCGAAATTTTAATGCTATGCTTGATTATCAATCCCTGCTTGATTCTTTTATTCTGGCAGCTCTTGGAAGAACGGGCGCGGCTAAGGCGGCTTTATTCCTTCCCCCGAAACCGGGACAGAAGGAGTTCCATTTAATCAAATCGGGCGGCGGCTTTAGTATTCCGGATAAGCAAATAACTATCCTGAGGGACAGTTCATTCAATCTTTATATTGCCAATTTAAATCGTCCGGTGAAAATAACAGATGTAAAAGACAAATTTGAAATATCTAAAGATTTGGATTTTATTGAATATTTCCCGAATGGTCTGGTAATACCGCTTGTTTTCCAGACCAAGCTGCGAGGAATTCTTGTTTTATCCGAGAAAGAATCGAAACAACCGTATTACGATAACGATATAGAATTCTTATCTATCCTGGCGAGCCAGACAGCGGTTTCTATTGAAAATGCCCGTCTTTATGAATCAGAAAAAGAGGCGCATGATAAACTGCAAAAAACACAGAGATTACTATTACAATCGGAAAAATCGGCGGCCCTGGGGGAGCTTTCTGCAAAAATTGCTCATGAAATAAATAATCCGCTTGGAATTATAAAAAACTACCTGTCTTTGGTAGGCCAAAATATTAAAGATTCGGACAAATCTATGGAATACACAAAGATTATCAGGCAGGAAATTGATCGTATTGCTATTATCGTAAAGCAGCTGCTTAATTTTCATCGCCGGGTTGTCGTTAGTTTGGAAAAAATCAATCCTGAAAAACTAATGGCCGAAATTTTATCGTTAATGGAACATCAATTTACTCATGCCGGTATTACGGTTACTTGTCGGATCAATGATAGTATTCCCGATATTGTTGCCTGGCCGGACGGTTTAAAGCAGGTTTTTATAAATCTATTGGTTAATTCTATAGATGCGATGCAAAATGGGGGAGAGGGAGAGATAATAATTGATTTGAATAAAACCGAGCATACGGTTATATTTTCTTTTGAAGATACCGGCACGGGAATAGAAGCGGAACATATTCCGCATATTTTTGATCCATATTACACGACAAAATCTATGTCGGGTGGTAGCGGTCTGGGACTTTCTGTATGCCATAATATAATAAAAAATCATAAGGGGTCGATAAACTATACAAATACCAAACGAGGCGGATGCTTTATTATCGAACTGCCGATTGAGCAGGGGGAGAACGAATATGACTGGCAAATCTGAAAAAGTACTTGTTGTTGATGACGAAATCAGAATGTGCGATTCATTGTTTGAGCTTCTCAGTGGCGCCGGGTATGAGGTCGCTACCACCCAGTCTGCAACCGATGCCATCGATAAAATCAAAGCCGGCGCTTTCGATTTGATTATTAGCGATATTAAAATGCCCGGGAAAACCGGTCTCGAATTATTAAAGGCTGTTAAAAGCATTGATCCAGAAATAGTAGTGATATTAATAACCGGTTATGCCTCGCTCGAATCGGCTCTGGAAGCAATCAAGGAGGGCGCCTTTGAATATCACCTGAAGCCGGTTGAATTTTCGCAACTGGAGATATCAGTAAAAAGAGGTCTGGAAACTCGCGCTTCCACTCTGGCCCGCAGGCAATTAGTCGAAGATTTAAAAATTGCCAACCTGAACCTGAATAATCGTCTTAATGAAATCAATGCTCTTTATGAGGCAGGCAAGTCGCTTTCGGCGGCGTCAAATCTAAAGGAGCTGCTTGAAAAAATTGTAACTCTTGCCAGCGGAGTAACTCAGGCCGAAATTGGTTCTTTAATGTTAATTGATAAAGCCGGAGAATTCCTTACTATTAAAACCTCCATTGGCCTTGACAGGAAGATGGCCGATGCGGTTCGCCTGCCGATTGGTGAATCTATTGCCGGGTATGTTGCAATGCTGGGCGAACCGCTAATCGTTCCCGACGTCGAAAAGGACGATAGATTCAAACGGATAAATAAGGAGCGATATACATCATCATCACTTCTATGTGTGCCCCTGAAAGTTTCCAATCAGGTACTGGGTGTCGTTAATATGGCCAATAAAAAAAGCGGGGCCGTTTTTACTGAGCATGACCTTAAACTGCTGACAACTTTTGCTTCGCAGGCGGCAATAATTATCGACGATACCCGTCAGGTAGAAAAAAATATTCAGAAATTAAAGGAGTTCTCGGTTCTGTTCGAATTGACACGGCAGTTATCGACAGTCGGTTCGGTGTCGGCTATGCGCAGGACAGTTTTTGAATATATGCAAAAACTTATGCCGGTCGATTATTCCTTATGGTTTGAATGGCATCCCGAGTTCAGCTGTTTGAAACCGGTTGGTGTCGCCGGAACAGATATCCCTCTTACCGATACCGGTTCAATAAATCTGGATATGGTTGAAGAAAATGAAATAACGGTAGATAATATCGATTTTTCCGAAATTAGTCTGGACGATATAAAAAGACTGTCATCATATTTAGCTGCCAAAATTTTCAATTACCCTGTTTTTCCAAAACCGGGTAAGAATTTTACCGCCCTGCCGGTCTTAAGAGAGGGCGATCTGAAACATATATTTTGTATCGGATCGGAGAGTGATGATTATTATTCCACTCAGGAGATTTCGCTGGCCAATCTGGTGATATCACAGGCGTCAGGCTTTTATGATCGCGAAAAAGCCTTACTAAATGCGACCAGACTTCTTACAATGGGTAATATGATTTCCGAAATATCCCATGACCTGAGAAAACCGCTGACAAACATCAGAGGTGGTCTGCAAATACTGAGGGATAAATGGCCCGACATAGTGGCCAACTCAGATTTCTTTGAAATGGCCGAAAGCGAAATTTATCGCCTCAATGAGCTTGTAAGAGAATTGGTCGATTTCTCTAAACCGCATAAATATGAAACCGAGATGGTCGATCTTCGAACCGTGATAGGTCGATCAGCCGAATTACTCAAGCCGGAATTTAACAAAAAGAATATAAGTTTTAAGGAAGATTATGGCGACCGTTCCTGGGAGGTTATGGTCAACAAGAATCAGATTCTGGAAGTGTTTTTAAATCTTTTCCTGAATTCGGTTGATGCCATAGATGGGGGTGAAATACAGGTGACCTGCAAAATAGACCGCCCATCGTTTAAAAAAACCGATTATCTGGCCATAACCGTGTCTGACACAGGTTGCGGCATTAAACCGGAAAATCTATCCAAAATCTTTGATCGCTATTATACCTCAAAATCAACCGGGACAGGCCTTGGATTGGCCGTCGTGGAAAGAATTATTTCCGCTCATGGCGGGACCTTGAATGTCGAATCAGAATATGGCAAGGGGACCAGTTTTACAATTTATCTGCCTATTTAACAACTGCAAGATATTGCAAAAAAAAGGCATTTTATTGGTGAAAATGATTGAATTTTATCGTATTATTGTCGATAAATAGAAAAAGTGCATACGGATTCCTATGAAGAAAAAAGAAAAAACAAAGCTGCTTATTATAGATGATGATCCCAAGGTATCCTGGATTCTCAGCGAAGGACTGAGCTCAGATTTTGAAATAACTTCGGCTCGCGATGGAATCGAGGGAATTCAGATGGTTTCCACTGAGAAGCCGGATTTAATACTATTAGATATAAAAATGCCGGGGATGACCGGTCTTGAGGTTCTGGAAAAGCTCGGCCGACTTGAAAATGGACCCGATATTGTGATGCTTTCGGGACACGGCGAAACAAGCAATATAGTCAAATCCATGCAACTTGGCGCGGCGGAGTTTATTAACAAACCTTTTGATGTCAAAGAGGTTGAGATACATATTCAGTCGGTTCTGGAAAAGGGAAAGTTAAAACAGGAAGTAAAATCGCTAAAATCCGAACTCAATTCGCGGAAACAGTATGACAAGCTTATAGGCGATTCCTCCAAAATGGTTCAGGTGAAAAATATTATAGAGCAGGTAGCCGATTCTGAATTATCGGTGCTTATACGCGGAGAATCCGGGACCGGCAAGGAAATTGTTGCCCGGCTATTACATTCTATGTCCAACCGTTCCGGACAGCCGTTTACCAAGGTTAACTGTGCGGCTATCCCTCGTGATCTTCTGGAGGCGGAGCTATTTGGGTATGAAAAGGGTGCCTTTACCGGGGCTCATAAAACAAAACCGGGTCGATTCGAAGTCGCCAATAAAGGGAGTATTTTCCTGGACGAAATCGGCGATATGCCGATGGAACTGCAATCCAAACTTCTTCAGGTGTTGGAGCAACAGGAATTTGTCCGGGTTGGCGGGATAAATAATATTCATGTTGATGTCAGAATTATCTGTGCCACCAACAAGAATCTTGACGAGGAAATTCAGCATCACAATTTCAGGGATGATTTGTTCTATCGCCTCAATGAAATAACTATATTCCTGCCGCCTCTTCGTGAAAAAAAGGAAGATATCCCGCTATTGGTCAATCATTTCCTGGATCGTTATAACAAACTTTATCAAAAAGATTATCCGGTTCTTTCTATGGAAACAATCGACAAACTTATAAAATTTTCGTGGCCGGGGAATGTACGTCAGCTTGAAAATGTAATTAAGCAAATCGTAGTCAGAGGCGGCGCATCGATTGTGGATGATCTCGTGGCTCATAGTAAAACGCTAAACGGATCATTACAGGTCGAAGAAGATTCCGTTATTATTGAGGGTCAGGAAGAGTTGGCCAATACATATTCGCTTAAAAAACGGGTAAATCTAATTGTGGCGAATCAGGAAAAGAAATTAATAAATGAAGTTCTTAACAAAACTAACTGGAATCGTCGACGCGCGGCCGAAAAACTCGAAATTAGTTATCGCTCGTTATTATATAAAATTAAAGAATACGATCTGAATACTGCAAAATAGATTTTTCCAATTAAATAATAGTGTGATTTCGAAATAACACCATTGATAAATATATGCATATAATAGGCAATGTTCTGCATGCGCGAAAGTGGCCAGATTTTTTTCACAGACAAAAGACTCTATGTAATAAAATATAATCTATTGTTTTTCACATGAATACGACCCTTTAGCTGTCACGCTTTGCAAAAAGTTGACATCCTGTTTTTAAAATAATATCATTCAAATATGGAATGATTATTGCTATCTATATTTATGGTTATATGTTTTAGCTGGAATTGATTTCATTTGGTAAAAAAATGGGAGAAAGCAAAATAAATACCAAAAAAGACCATAGTTTTGCAAAAAGAATAGAATATGAACTAAAAAGGGCTGAACGGTATCGGATATTCGTTTCCTTTTTGGTATTTGATATCAGTTCTGTTTTGGAAGCGATTGGCGACTTTTCTTCCGCAGGTGAAAATCTTCGGCAAAATTTTATCAGTTCCGTAAATTCCGTAATTGGGAATTCGGTTCGAGAAGTTGATGTGGTTTCCAATGGGAAACGAATCAAGATTGGCGTCTTATGTCCGGAAACATCCCGGCAGGGTGCTGAAGCTGCTGCCAAAAGAATACAGACGGCGCTGAGTAATTATTGCCTGGATCATTTTAAAAATTCAATTGATTATATTATTCCGGTCGAAATATCATCATTTCCTGATGCCGCCGGTAACAGATCAATTGCAAGCTATTCCGAGGAATATGCCAGCAGTATTGAATAGTTCTTCTCATAGAATTTGATATATTTAAAAAGCCGCTTCACAGCGGCTTTTTTATTTATATAGATAAATTGTGTTCGATATTGGAAATTGAATTTATGGGCAGTTGGGCTCAGTGCCTTCTTTATACTTGTAATTTATCAGATAGACTATATCCAAAATATTAATTAAGCCATCAGGTTGTACAAGACTGTTCACATCTC
>CBFCZE010000064.1:0-15148 GCA_965602655.1 uncultured bacterium | reverse complement strand
TATGCGGCGAACCATAATCTGGATGTCACGGAAAATAGAATTTGACCTTCGTAACGACTTTTTTTCGCATCTTCTGAAACTTGATCCGACTTTTTATCACAATACCCAAACCGGCGATATCATGGCCCGGGCCACCAATGATGTCGAGGCGGTGCGGATGATGATTGGTCCCGGAATTATGCATATCGGTAATGCCATTGTTAGTACTATTATCGCCATATTGTTTATGCTCTATCTTTCGCCAAAGCTGACTCTATACTCACTGCTTCCTCTGCCGGTGTTGTCAATCGTGGTCAATCGTTTGGGCAATGCCGTGCATAAGCGCTTTATGAAAATCCAGGAATATTTTGCCGTCTTAACCTCCCGAGTTCAGGAAAACCTGTCAGGAGTTAGAGTGATTCGCGCTTATCATCAGGAAAACTCCGAGATTAATAATTTCGGCAAACATAACCGTAAGTACGTCGATCTTAATGTCAGCATGATAAGAGTATATGGTTTTCTATACCCGCTTCTAACCATGCTGGCCGGAACCATTACTATGGCGGTTTTATATTTTGGCGGCAAGGAAGTTATATCTGGAACCATAAGCTTAGGCACGCTGGTCGCTTTTTTTGTTTACCTGACAATGTTGGTTTGGCCGATGGTGGCGATGGGCTGGGTGGTCTCATTGTATCAACGCGGGATTGTCTCGCTTGAACGGATTGACAAAATTATGGACACCGAGCCAACCGTGTTTTCATCGCCCGATAGTTCCGACGAAAAAGAGTTTGCCGAAACAATCGAATTTCGAAATCTTAACTTCTCGTACAACCGAACAAAAATACTTCATAATATAAATTTGACACTTGAATCCGGCAAAACTCTTGGGATAATCGGCCCCACCGCCTCCGGTAAAACAACCCTGGTATCACTTCTGGTGAGGCTGTTTCCCGTTCCTCGCAACGGCATTTTTATCGACGGTATTGATATTAACGACTGGGACATAGAAACACTTCGAAAGCAGATAGGTTTTGTTCCACAGGAACCGTTTCTCTTTTCAGATACGATTTCTCAAAATATACTTTTCAGCACCAATAAGAAAAATTCTGATACGGCCTATCGGGCGGCTGAAGCGGCGGTTATTGACAAAGAGATAAATGAATTTCCCGACGGCTACAAAACGATTCTGGGCGAACGCGGGATAACTTTATCCGGGGGGCAGAAGCAAAGAGTCGCAATGGCCCGAGAAATTGCGACCGATCCGAAAATAATTATTCTCGATGATGCCACCAGTTCGGTGGACACCGAAACCGAACATCTGATTAATCAGCGAATGAAGGATGAACTGAAAACGAGAACGGCGATTGTAATTTCGCACCGGATATCGGCGGTAAAAGATGCCGATCTTATTATTTATCTCGACCGGGGCACCATCGTTGAGCGGGGGACCCATGAGAAATTGATTGCCGAGGCGGGACGGTATGAAGCGTTATACCGGGCTCAACTGATTGAAGAAGAACTGAAAAGGATGTAATTGTGGCGGCCAACAACTACCATGAAGAAGAAGCATTGGGCAAGGCGTATGATGCCCGCCTGATGAAGCGGCTGCTGAAATATGCCCGGCCGTATCGTGTCGGGCTGGGAGTCGCCACAATATTATTAATAGGCGGTTCGGCCCTGAATCTATTGCTTCCGGTTATGATACAGATTGGGATCGATAAATACCTGATGACCAAAAATATTGGCGGGTTGGGTGAGATAACGCTTGTATACGGCGGTATTTTGGCTGCCTCCTTTATTCTTTCTTATCTTCAGCTTTATATCACCATGCTTATTGGACAGAAGGTACAGTATGATATCAGAATGGAAATATTCGGCCATCTCCAGAGACTTCATATGCAGTTTTTTGACAAGAATCCTGTCGGCCGTTTGGTGACAAGGGTAACCAATGATGTCAATGTCTTAAACGAGATGTTTTCGTCCGGTCTGGTGGCGATTTTTGGAGATATTATTACTCTAATTGGGATTATTATTGCTTTGCTTTATTATAACTGGCAATTGGCCCTTTTAACCTTTGCCGTTTTGCCGCTTTTGATAATTGCCACGGCTATATTCAGAAGGAAGGCACGTCTGGCATACCGCGATGTTCGCACCCGGCTGGCGCGTCTGAATGCCTTTACCCAGGAACATATCACCGGTATGTCTATCATTCAGCTGTTCACCAGAGAAAAGAAGGTCTTTGATAAATTCTCACCGATTAATGCCGATTTGCGTTCGGCTCATTTTCGTTCGATTTATTATCATGCCACCTTTTTCCCGGTGGTCGAAATTATCAGTGCCATATCGCTGGCAGTTTTATTGTACTATGGAAGCAGTCAGTTTGTCATGACCGCCTTGACTTTTGGCGAGTTGGTCGCCTTTATTCAACTGGTGCAAAGATTTTACTATCCGATAAGAGATCTGGCCGAAAAATATAATATTCTGCAGTCATCGATGGCCTCGTCTGAAAGGATATTCAAACTGCTTGACACTGAACCCGAAATGACTCAAAAGAATATACCGCAAAAATCAAATAAATTTTCCGGGGCGATTGAATTTGAAAATGTCTGGTTTGCTTACAATAAAGATGATTATGTATTAAAAGATGTCTCGTTCAGTGTCGAACCGGGCGAAAAAGTGGCGATTGTCGGGGCTACCGGGGCCGGGAAAACATCGCTGATATCGATCCTTTTTAGATTTTATGATTATCAAAAAGGCTCCATAAAATTGGATGGTATCGATATCAAAGATATGCCGACCGAGACGTTACGGCGTCAGATGGGATTGGTAATGCAGGATGTATTTATTTTTTCGGGAGATTACGCCGGCAATATAAGATTAGGCGAAGAAAAAATATCCGACGAAAAAATCAAAGAGGCTCTTCGCAGGGTAAATCTATATGGCTTCATTATGGATATCGAGGACGGCCTCAAATCGGAAGTCAAGGAGCGCGGCGCCACCCTTTCGACCGGTCAAAAACAGCTTCTTTCGTTTGCCAGAGCACTGGCGTTTGATCCGAATATTCTTATTCTCGACGAGGCCACCAGCTCGGTCGATACCGCCACCGAACGGATGATACAGGGGGCGCTTGATAACCTCTTGGAGAATCGGACGGCCATTATTATTGCTCATCGGTTGTCAACGATTGAAAAGGCCGATAAGATTATTGTTCTGCACAACGGTCAGATTAGAGAGATAGGCCGACATAAAGAACTTCTGGATAAAAAGGGAATTTATTATCGTCTGTATCTGATGCAGTTTGGTCAGGATAAAATAAAAAAGGCGGTTTGAAATGATTTCTGATAGTATGGCAAGGAAGTATCTTTCTTTTGCAAAAGAAATTGCGGTCAAGGCGGGCAAACTTTTATTAAAAAAACGGCATCAGCGCAACAAAATTAAACTGAAAGGGCGGGTTAATCTTGTCACCGAAGCCGATCTGGCCTCCGAAAAGCTTATAATTAAAGCAATTGAGAAAATATATCCTGACCATTCGATATTAACCGAAGAAGAATCATCGGTTGAGAAAAAATCTGATTTCAGATGGATAATTGATCCGCTTGATGGAACCACTAACTATGCCCATGATTTTCCGTTCTGGTGCGTTTCAGTCGGGCTGGAATATCAGGGGGAAATTATTGTCGGTGTTGTATATGATCCTATTGGTGATGAGCTTTTTTATGCATCAAAAAAGAACGGTTCCTATTTGAATAGAAAGAAAATAACTGTCTCGTCCCGGCGGCAACTGGAAAAATCGCTTCTGGCCACCGGTTTTCCGTATGATATTGGGACATCGCGCGAGAATAATCTTAAATATTTTAGTCGTTTTGCTAAAAATGCTCAAGCCGTTCGAAGAGCCGGTTCGGCGGCGCTCGATTTATGTTATCTGGCCTGCGGGCGGTTTGACGGTTTCTGGGAACTCAAACTTGCCCCCTGGGATACCGCCGCCGCAAAATTAATAGTCGAAGAGGCCGGCGGCCGGGTAACCGATTTCTGCGGGGAAAAATATTCTGTTTATGATAAATATATTCTGGCCAGCAACCGCAAAATTCACAACCAGATGATAAAAATTCTGACCGAGTAAAATCGGGACTGTACCAAAAGATAGAAAATTCTATAAATCGGCGGAGCGGTCGCGGGTATGGGTCCCATCCATATGCTGCTGGAGATAACGGTTTTCTATCTCCCGGGTTTCAATTTCGTATTTGAGAATGTCACGTTGCGAAACCAATCCGACCAGATTACCCTCATCGATAATCGGTATATGTCGAATGTAATTTTTCTGCATGACCCAGGCAATATTAGTAATCTCGTCGGTTGGCTTTCCGGCAATCACTGCGGCGGTCATTATATCTTTGGCTTTTAGTGAGTGATACTCGCCTTTAGTTTCATGAATAAATTTAAAAATATCCTTATCGCTGACTATACCTTCCAATTTTTTGTCAGTATCCAGAACCAACAAACAACCGATTTTTTTCTCGATCATTAGTCCCATGGCATCATCGATTGATGTTTCCGACGTAATTGTAATCAGTTCCTTTGTTTCATCTTCCAGTAAAGTTTTAACCAGCATATTTCCAACTCCTTTTATTTTTTTATCTTTATGGTTTGTAAGCCGTATACAATATACAATGTTTTTGATAGAATATCAAGTTCGACATTATACTATAATGGGATCGCTCTCTTTGCAAAAATAGCTTTCTTGAGGGTGCCATCTTTTGTATAATAAAATGATGTTATTAATTTTCTACACAGGAATGGTTTAATGAAAAAAATATCTATTACAATTTTTAGTTTTTTGCTTTTAACATCAAGTATGGCGTTAGCCAAAAAAGCAGAAAGCTTTGAACAGGCGAAAACTCTGTCCGCCGATTTGGGAATACCTATTCTTCTGGAATTTGTCCATGAGGACTGAGAGTTTTGTCAAAAAGCCGCTCGTGAAGCGGAATCGGAACAAATTTTAATTGACGCCTTCAATAAAGTCGTGCATCTACCTCTCAATGTTAACGAAGGTGAGGGGGAAACACTTTCAGAGAGTTATGAAGTAGGGACGACCTATCCGGTTTTTATTATGGCCAATAGCTCCGGAAAAACAATTAAACGCTGGATCGGTTATACCGGTGGGGCCAAAGTACTGGTTAATACTTTGGATAATGCCCTGACCGATCTGACAACCGTTGAAGAGCGTCTAACGAGATTTGGGACCAAACCGTCTTTTGATGACGCGCTGTTTATTGCCGGTTATTATTCCGGTATCGGCGAAAATATTAAGGCGGTGGAATATTACCGGAAATCGCTGGAGCTCGGCAAGGATTCAGGTTTTGATTACTCCTATAAGATATTTGAAAATATTGCCAATGCGGTCTGGAAAGATGAGCTTCCCTTCGATGAGGTTATACCGGCCGCCGACGCTGTTTTGGGGATGACGCGGAAGAATAATAAAAATATTGTTGATGTCGCCCGCCTGATGACCCGCCTGGCCGATAAAACCGGCCATTTTGATAAACTGGAGAAATATCTCAAGGCCGGTATTGCAGCATCTTCCAAAACAAATAACAAGCAGTTGAAAAGCGCCAATGTCGATCTGCGGGCCGATTATGCACTGTATATCAGTAAGGACGTTCAAAAGGCAATTGATATTAAAAAATCAGGCATGACTCCCGGCTGGCAGGATACCCGTGATATGTATTATATGTTCGCCAAGTGGTGCCTGATACGAAAAATTAATCTCGATGAAGCCGAGAGGTTTGCCCGCAAAACACTGACACAGGTGCAACCGGGCCGGTTCAGTGCCCGGGCGTATAGTACATTGGCCGAGATTCTTGAGGCTAACAAAAAAATAGACCAGGCAAAAGAAGCGATGAGAAATGCCGCCTCTCACGATTCGGAGAATGATTACTATCAGAAAGAGCTGGAACGGTTGCAGAGTGAATATTAGCGGTATCTTAATAAACTAAAATTCAAATATTCTCTTCAAGAAATTCGGTCAGAATTTTATTAAACCGTTCGTGTTCGGTGATATAGAAAAAATGCCCCGTTTTCTCAAATAGATAATAATCGGCCAATTTAAAATAATTGACCCATGACCTTCTGAAATCCTGCCCAATCCCATCGCTACTCTCAACTATGAAAATCGGCTGGTTATCTCTGATTGGAATTTCTTTGATTGGATAACGCCTTATAAACCGATGACATTTAGCCACTGTTTGAAACATCCAGCGATGATTCCCTTTCCTGAATGATGACAAAATCAAGTCTCTATCTTCCTGTGAGGCTCTGTTTTCTATTAATGAATTGTACCAATATTCCGCCTCGCCTGCGATTTTATCATCTGATAAAGCCAATATGTTTTTGCCGAATTTAACCCGAGCATTTAGAATTTCGCCGTCACCCAGGTAAGTACAGTCAACAAAAACGGCGCCCTTTAATTTTTTCCCGTCGAGTTTAATCATCTCGGGGATAACATATCCGGCAAAGCTGTGGCCAATAGCAAAGTAAGGCAAATCGATATTTTTCATTAAATCAACGGCCGCTTCAGCATCAAGGCGCGGCACCAGAATCGGATCGACATCTTTGGTACTTAATCCATGCCCAAATAGATCAATTGCCACTATTTTATATTTATCAGAAAAATGATCTATTTGATATTTCCAGCTGTTGCCGTCGCCATAAAGACCATGAATTAGAAGAAGAGCAGTTTTTCCCTGCCCGTATGTTTCATAATGAAGATTAAGTCCGCTAAAGCTGTGAAATGGCACTATTCGTCCTTTACTGTATTATATTTATAATGTAACCTAATCAGTCTAAAGTCAATTAAATATAATATGGTCTTCAGGAATTATTGTTTTTTGACATAAAATTTTGTAATCTTCCACTATTGTTTCATTAATTATTATGAATTTTTGGGGAATATAAATTGAAAAATGCGGACAAAACTTTGATGGTTTCAACCTCCGGTATCCGGGGGATTGTCGGCTCCGGACTGGATCCGATAATGGCGGCCAAATACGCCGCCGCCTATGGTACACTTTTGAATGGTCGAAAAGTTGTCGTTGGCCGCGATAGCCGTCCCTCGGGACAGATGCTTAAAATGGCGGTGATTTCCGCGCTCAGGTCGGTTGGATGTGATGTTATCGATATCGGGATTGTCCCAACACCAACGGTCGAGATTGCCGTTGCCGGTCTGAAGGCGGCCGGAGGAATCTGTCTGACAGCCAGTCATAATCCATCGGAGTGGAACGCTCTGAAATTATTTAATAAAAAAGGTGAGTTTATTGACAAAAACGATCTGGCCAGGCTGAATAAGATTTATAATTCTGAAAAATTCTCGTTTGTCGGACATAAATCGCTGGGCGGTCTGGAATCCGACAATAGCTGGATCGACCGTCATATCAAACAGGTTTTGAGGCTCGATATTATCAATCGGAATAAAATAAAAAGAACCAAATTAAAAGTTGTTGTCGATGCTGTCAATGGTTCTGGATCGTATGCTCTTCCTGAGATGCTGGAGGCTTTAGGTGTCGAAGTTATTCGGCTGAATTGCCTGGGCGATGGCAATTTTGTTCATAGGCCGGAACCGATTCCCGCCAATCTGAAGATGCTTTCAGGAGCGGTTCGGAAATTTAAGGCGGATCTGGGGATGGCTTGTGATCCCGATGCAGACCGACTGGCTCTGGTTGATGAAATCGGTCAGCCGATTGGCGAGGAACTAACACTGACATTGGCTGTTAAATATATCCTGTCGAAAAAAAGGGGAAATATTGTTATAAATCTGTCAACCTCGCGCGCTACCGAAGATATTGCCAGAGAAGCCGGAGCCAGACTGTACTATACGCCGGTTGGCGAAGCCAATGTCATTGCTGGTATCAGGAAACATCGGGCAGTAATAGGCGGCGAGGGGAATGGTGGTGTCATTTATCCGGCCTTTCACTGCGGCCGCGATGCCCTTGTCGGGGGCGCAATTATTTCTGCTTTTCTGGCCGAATCAAAGACGAAACTTTCAGGTTTAACGGGAACTTTGCCGATATATTATAATATAAAAACCAAGTCACCGCTTCCGGCCGGTTTTGATAGAAAGATGACCCAGATGAAAGAAGCGGCCCAAAAGAGCTTTAAGGGATTAAAAGTAGATAAGCGCGATGGTCTCAGATTTGATTTCGGCGGCGGATGGTTCCAGATAAGGAAATCAAACACCGAGCCGATATATCGATTAATTGTTGAGACAAACGATCGAAAATTGACCCGCGATATAAAGAATGAAATTTTTAGACTATTAAAATAAGATAATAATATGTGCGGAATTGTTGGATATACGGGGTATCGGCAGGCGTTGCCGGTTTTGATGGACGGACTCAAACGTCTTGAGTATCGCGGATATGATTCAGCCGGAATTGTGCTGTTTGAAAATGGTCGATTGGTTGCCGAAAAAAAGGCCGGCAAAATCAAACGGCTTGAAGAATTATTGAATGGAAAAAATTATAATTCTGTGCACGGGATAGCACATACCCGCTGGGCAACACATGGCGAACCGACTGATTTGAATGCTCATCCGCATTATGATTGTCATGAAAAAATAGCTCTGGTTCATAACGGTATCATTGAAAACTACCGCACCCTCAAACAGTTTCTTGAGGAAAAAGGTCATAATATTCGAACAGAAACCGACACCGAAATTCTGGCTCATCTGGTTGAAGAATATTATGACGGCAATCTAACCGAAGCGGTCAGAAATGCGTTGACTCAGGTCGAGGGTACCTATGGGATCGCTGTCGTTTCTTCTGACGAACCTGATACAATTGTGGCCACTCGTCTGGGGTCGCCGTTGGTTCTCGGTCATGGTACCAAAGAGAATTTTATTGCCTCCGATGTTTCGGCTATCTTGGCCTATACTAATCGCGCCGTCTATCTGGAGGAGGGCGAAATTGCCACTGTTAAGGCCGACAGCTATGAAATCACTACCATAGACAAAATGCGGCGAACACCCAAAATCGAGGAAATATCATGGACCCTCGATATGATTGAGAAAAGCGGCTATGATCATTTTATGCTCAAAGAGATTCATGAGCAATCAACTACTCTGAAGAATGCTATCCGGGGCCGACTGAATTTCGATGAAGGTATCCCTATTCTTAACGGGTTGAATCTTCAGTACGATGAACTGCGCCGGATTGACAGAATAATAATTACCGCCTGTGGAACATCGTGGCATTCGGCTCTTATCGGCGAATATATGATAGAAGAGCTGGCGCGTATTCCAGTCGAGGTAGAATATGCCTCCGAATTCAGGTACCGGGCGCCCATTGTTGAGGATAATACTCTTCTGTTTGTCATCAGCCAATCGGGCGAGACCGCCGATACTCTGGCGGCTATGCGGGAAGCCAAGCAAAAAGGAGCTACGGTTTTGGGTATATGTAATGTTGTCGGTTCGACTATTGCGCGTGAGACCGATGGCGGAGTTTATATCCACGCCGGGCCGGAAATCGGGGTTGCCTCCACCAAAGCTTTTACATCCCAGGTGATGGTTCTTTCTCTTATTACTCTGCTTCTGGCGCGGATGCGGCAACTTTCGATTACGCAGGGTCTGGAGCTGGTTGAGGCGCTTCAACAGATTCCGAGTCAGGTTGAAAAATGTCTTAGCATCGAGAACCAGATAAAAGATATTGCAAAAGAATATTACCAAAAAAATAATTTCCTGTATCTTGGCCGCGGTGTTAATTTCCCGGCTGCTCTGGAAGGTGCCCTAAAGCTGAAAGAAATCTCTTACATCCATGCCGAGGGATATCCGGCCGCCGAGATGAAACATGGTCCAATCGCCTTAATTGACGAAAATATGCCGGTAGTCGTTATTGCCCTGAAAGATTCGGTGTACGATAAGGTCCTTTCCAATATTGAAGAAGTTCGAGCGCGAAACGGCAAAGTGATTGCAATTGCCACCGAGGGTGATACCGAAATAGCTGAAAAGGCGAACCATGTAATTTATATTCCGAAGACATTCAAACTATTTTCGCCTTTATTATCAGTTATTCCATTACAGCTTTTGGCGTATCATATCGCAGTTTTACGGGGATGTCATATCGACCAGCCGCGCAACCTTGCCAAATCGGTTACGGTTGAATAAATTCTGCTGTTTATTTACTAAAATTCCTTTGCAGGTGCCGTCTTAATTGTCTGCTTGACCGGGAAGCATATGGCACGTACATTGATAGGTAAACGGGAATCGATAAATCAAAGTGAGGATACTTATGAAACTTATCAAATTGCTGAATACAGCTTTACTAATTCTTATTCTGATTCCGCACGAATCGAAGGAGGAACAAATGGGCCATTCCTACGATATGGTAAGAATAAAAGGCGGTGTGTTCGAAATGGGAGATAATGAAAATATCCAGGATGATTGTTATCCCGTCCATAAAGTGAATGTCAATTCATTTTATCTTTGTCGGTATGAAGTTACGGTCGATAAATTCAGAGCCTTTGTTAAGGCGACCGGGTATAAGACTTCGGCTGAAGAGTACGGCAAGGCCATAGATTTTAATGGTCAGAAATTTGTACCTACGGAGGGTGCCTGCTGGAACAATCTGTTTTTTAAGCAGACCGATAAGGAGCCTGTTACACAGATCAGTTGGCATGACGCAATCAGATATTGTAACTGGCTTAGCAAAAAAGACGGGCTGGTTCCATGTTATTCAATCAGAGGTGATAGTGTCGAGTGTGATTTTGACGCCAATGGTTATCGTTTACCAACCGAAGCCGAATGGGAATATGCTGCCACTTCGATGGGAAAGAAGTATCGTTATTCCTGGGGGAATGGACAACCGGAAGAATGTGAACGGCAGCCGGCAAACCTGAAGGATGTTAGCAGTAATGAATTATTCAATAAAACGATGGATTGGAAAAAATACTGGGATAACTATTCTGATAGTTACGTTTTTACCTCACCAGTGGGAAGCTTTGCTCCCAATGAATTGGGGCTTTACGATATGACCGGAAATGTCTATGAGTGGTGCTGGGATTGGTATGACACAAGCTACTATAAGGACAGCGTATCAAATAACCCCAGAGGTCCCGAGACGGGAACGGAACGAACCTGCAGGGGAAATGGCTGGAATTGCCCACCAGATGCTACATTTAACCAACATCGTGGAAACGGCGGACCTGATAAATATTGGCTAAATGTCGGCTTTAGGCTGGCAAGAACTTGCATTGAATGATGTTAAATGCCGGATATACATTGAATTTTTCGTCTCGGTCAAAATAGTTTATAAATCTGCAAATGACTTTAATCTGTCATGTTGCGATTTTTGTAAGTTTGTTTGAATAGAATTTCTATTTCATGGTATATATATTTAAATCGTATGAATTTAAAGGAGGTGTAAATATGACTGGAGCAGGTGGAGGAGCCGCTGGTGCGGCGGCCGCGGCCGCAGCGATAGCCCAGGCGATAAAAGCATCCGGGGCAATTGTTAAGATGGATCCCGAACAGTTTCAGAAAATACTTTCAAAATCAAGTGAACCGGCTGTGGTGATGGCTCATAATGGCTGGCCGACGAAGAAATATCATTATTTAACGTCATACAAGGGTCTGTTTTTCTATACCAAATCGGTTAACGCTTTAATGCTCCCGAGTGGAACCGATTTAATCACGGCTGAGAAAATCTGGATCCCGGGATAGCAGGATTTTGAAACGATTAATTATGATAGTACAGATATTACTTACAGGATGTATTTATTCCAATTTGAAATTATCGAAATAAAGGGTGAATTCATTTTCAGGTTGCGCAGAAAATAAAACAATAAGATACATATTCTGCATATCCATAAAACGGGATTCAGGCGCCTTCGCAATATCTTCCAATGGGATACTGATATTGTTATTGCCCGATTTTATTGAAAAAGTTCGATTAAATCTATCATTATAATTATTGTTATGTTTTTTATCATTTATTCTAAGTTCAATGTTTACCACTTCAGTGTTCTCTGAATAAATTGAAAATGAAAAATAGTCATATCCGGTCCAATCAGGATATGTCTCAACAATATACAAATTTGAGTAATAATGCTTTTTAAAATCAACCCGACCGACATAATTATTTTTTGTGCCGCCAAAATTCTTTGGCGCGGGTATAATTGACAAAGAAGCATTGTCGACAAAAATAAATTTTTGTTCCCAGGCTGATTCAAAAGTACAGATTTCAGGGAAATTAATATTCCGGTTAATATATGTGCCAATCCAATTAAGGGTCGGCATCAGAGCAATTATACCCAGGGTTACCACAGCAAAGCGAATAATGTACTTTCGGTTGCGGCTCAGGGAAATTCCGGAGCCAGGTAACCTTCGATCAAAGGTCAGATGTAAACCAAGAAAACAGATCGCACCGAGACCATCGTTTACCAGGTCCCGGATGTCGGCGTCGCGCGGTGTAAAATATTGTATTATCTCGGTGATTAGTCCCAGTAATCCTGTCAGGCATAAAGCGATAACATAATGTACCAGCGGATTTGAAAATCGCCGTACCCAAAGAGTTTGAGACAATCCTAAAAAGGCAATTGAAATGATTCCAAAAAGAGGAATATGTCCGACATCAAAGACAGACCGCCAGAAAAATGTATCCAGCGGTACCTCGAATTTCTCCAGTACAATCAGAGCTGTCGAAATAACAGAAACCATCAGGACTATTTTAAATCGCCCGCTCAATTTCATAAATATGCCAATCGGCTTATTAAAAATTTTCTCAAAATTTAGAAAAAATGTTGAAAGCTACAAGAGTTTTGTGGAAATACTGATAAATATTCTCATTTGAGTAATAACATTTTCCTGCTGGTGTTTTGATCCCCCGCCCGCAAATGATAAAAATAAACGCCCGTGGCCGCCGGATTGCCATTACCGTCTAATCCGTCCCATTTGGCCGTGTGATCTCCAATCGATAACTCCTCATCGACAATAGTACTGACCGTCCTGCCGAGAATATCATAGACAGATAGCTTTACCGATCCGGGTACCGGAACATAATAATTGATTACAGTGTATGCGTTAAAGGGATTAGGGTAATTTTGTGATAGTTCATAGTTATCCGGGACAATAACCTCTGTTCCCAAGGGAAGAGTTTGGGCGGAATCGACATTTGAAAGCCCGGACCAATTACCGGCCAAATCGACGGTTTTAATAGCAAAATAATATAAAGTATTTGACGCCAGATCCTCAACCGTAAATTCTTCAGAACTGTTTGCCGGTAGCGGACTGGATTCTCCTGTTGCCTGAATTGCGGTCGCCCAGCTTTCCTCGGTTATTAGAATTGTGTCATAACGAACATCGTATCGCCAGGCCACGCCTGCGTTTCCGTCATTTCCGGGAGCGGTCCAGGCTAAGGTTACTGAGGTCGGCGTAATTTCTGTTTGAACAGCCTTGATACCTTTAAACATGGTCCCCGAAAGAAGTAAGAAACAGATAATGCCGAGTATTGATGATAATATTCTATATAAAGCCTTTTTATCTAAACAAATATGCATATATTTTTACCTGAACAAAATTTGGCTACTAATACCAAATACTTTGTAACTATTTTCTATCTATATAGTTATCGGCAATTGAGTTGTGAACTTAATTCACCCGGTTTTTTCTGAAATTTGGCTGCTTTTCAAATACTATGAAAAAAGAATATTAATTCTAATGTCTATATGAAATGAAAGGTATCGTTAATCTGATGAGCACCTTTGACGATTACAACAATGGCTATATTGGTCCCGGTCACTGCGATGATTTTGGTGACGACGACTAATTGACATTTTTTATTATTTAAATGCCTATCGATTAATTTCGATGGGAATTTTTTTTGGAGACAACTGTCAATATTAAAAATAAATGCCGAAGGAGGGATTTGAACCCTCACGCCCGCAAGGACACTGCGCCCTGAACACAGCGTGTCTACCAGTTCCACCACTTCGGCATTATCTCAAGTGCCTAATATAATCGGATATCGGTTTTCGGCAACAGTTTTTTAGACTAATTTCAACCATCCCTTTTTCCGGGATTGACTACCTAATTTATAGTTGTTATATTCGCCTTATATTATTGAAAACGACTAAATGAAATTACTCGGAAAAATAAACAGACTGTCAGTTCCCCAAAGAGATATTTTAATCATTTTCGTAATGGCCCTGCTTTTGCGGATTATTTATCTATTATTTATGTCAAGTCAATATACATCGCTGGTTATTCTTCATATTCTCGACGATTCGCAGACATATATCAGTATCGCCAAATATATGATGGGTGTAAATGTTGCCGGAGCCGATGACCTTCTTCTGGCCGGACCGGGCTACGGCTTTTTATTGGCAATAGTCTTTAAAATTTTCGGGTTCACCTCCTGGCCGATTCTAATATTACAAATTGTCCTGAGTAGTCTCAGTTGCATATTTATTTATAAAATCTGCCAGATGCTTTTCGAAAACAGGAAAATATCCATAATCGCCGCTATTCTGGCGGCCACATCGCTGACATCAATATCGCTTGGTGCGGCAATACTAACCGAGTGTCTGTTTTTCTTTTTGCTGGTGGCGGCTATATTTTATTTTCTCAGAGGCTTAAATGATGGAAATTGGAAGTATTTTATTGTTTGCGGGATTTTGCTTGGTGTCTCGACTCTGATACGTTCGGTCGGACTGTTTTTCCCGGTAGTATTATTATTTATAGCATTTGTGTTTCCCTTGAATTCATCAACTTTGTCTCGAAAAACAGTCTTGCTGCGATCAGCCATAACCGGGCTAATATTGATTATTGTAGCCCTTCCCTGGGCCATTAAAAACAATGCTGAACATCAGATATTCACCGTTTCGGAAACCGGCACCCTCGCGGCAAGAAACTATCTGGCCTCACGGGTCATTTTCGAGACCGAATCAAGAAAGTCTTTAATAGAAATTCGTGACTGGATGGCCTCGCCAAAACAGGTAAACGGCCGTCCCGAAACGGCTCGCGAGCGGCACGAGCATGCCCTGGCGGTTATTAAAGATGTTTTTTCAAGATACCCGGGGACATTTATCAAAATATTCTTTAAAAATATTTTTGAGAATATCGGCGCTTTAAGCACTATTCATACTCTGCAGTTACCGCAATTTAGAGATGAATTCGGGATTTATA
>CBFCZE010000063.1:0-15416 GCA_965602655.1 uncultured bacterium | reverse complement strand
TGGCTTATAGCAGGAACCGAAATAATAATTATCACCAATAAGAACGCAATTGTTAGTTTATAGATATTCAACTTACTCTCCTTAATTCGGTAATTCAATAACAGTATATTTTTCATACTTATACGCCAAAATAACCACATTTCTTCCAAATTGCAAGCACTTCGCGCCAATTGAGATTTGTTTATTTGAGAAGAATCATTTTCCTGCTTTTTAATTTTTCACCTGTCTTCAATTGATAAAAATAAATGCCGGAAGCTACTATGCCGCCATCCAAATTAGTTCCATTCCAGGTAATTTCATGTAAACCGGCACTCAGTCGCTCATTGATGAGCGTTGTAACTTTTTGCCCGACAATATTATATATATCCAGAGCTACGTCGTCGGCTTTTTCCAGATTAAACCGGATATTTGTTGACGGATTAAACGGGTTGGGAAAATTCTGAAATAATATAAATTTATGCGGCAGTTTTTCTTCTGTGGGAATATCTGTGGGTAATTTATTTATAAGTAATGAAACATCATCAGACTCTTCGTTGACCGTTATTAGGTCGGGGACATCATCGCCGGTAAAATCGACGGCCAAAATTGCCGCCGGTTTATCGCCTGCAGAATATGTCACCGAAGAAGTAAAAAATCCGTTGCCAATATTAAATAATACAGAAATATCACTAGTATTTCTATTTGTAACCGCAAGATCGATATCCCCGTCACCTTCAAAATCGGCGCCAATAACCGAAGAAGGCATGCCCCCTACTCCGCAGATAGATTGTGCGGTAAAATAGCCGTTACCGTTATTATCAAACAATGAAAGACTATTTGAACGTAAACTTAGCACCGCTATATCAATATCACTATCGCCGTCAAAGTCAGCACAAAAAACTGAATTTGGGAGACTGTCGACCGAAGCAGTTCGAATAGATCCAAAAGATCCATCGCCATTATTCGGCATAATACCTATTTGGTTGTGATAAAAATCAGCAAAGGTCAAATCAATGTCGCCATCGTTATCAAAGTCAGCGGCTTGAATTGAAAAAACACTGCTTAAATATAAATATTTTACAGGTTCGGCAAATGAACCATTCCCATTATTGGCAAGGATTGATATATATGTAGCATAATTTTCGTTGAGATGTCCTATAGCCAAATCAACATCCCCATCGCAATCAATATCGGCGCCGGTTAAACAGATTGGAACTTCATGGACCGGATAATTCGTTTGAGCAGAAAAACTCCCATCACCATTGTTTAATAAAATTGAAACATTATTTGTCAATTGATTCACCACGGCCATATCGGGGTAACCATCGCCATTAAGATCGGCGGCAATAATCGATTTCGGCCCGTCACCCACATCTAATTTAGTCTGCGAGCCGAATGTACCATCACCGTCATTCAATAAAACAGACAGACTATTCTGGTTAAAATTGGCGGTTGCGAAATCGTTATCGCCGTCCTTGTCAAAATCGGCGGCGCAGATTGAGCAGGGAAAATCGCCGGCCGATATTGTTACTGGCGGGACAAGAAAAATGCCAGGGCCGGTTGTTTGTGCAATTGTAAATGACCAGGCATAAGTTGTCTTAAGCGGAAAACCGGCAGATGAACGAATTTCGTCAGTCAGGACGACCGTTATTTTTTCGCCCGCTTTAAACAGGCTGTATGAATAAAAAGTAGCTTCATTCATAGTCTCTTTATACTCAACCGTTCCCCGATAATGGCCCGTTAAATTTCCGGTAACAACCATAGTAGAATTATTAATGGTACCGGCATCAATTGGAAAATTAAATCTGACCGAAATATCCGCTTGAGAGGAAACGGCCAACTCATTCTGCCCCGGAGAGATGGCCAGTATATCGTTGGCTTCGCAGATATCTCCAATACTATCGCCATCTGAATCAATCTGATCCGGATTATAAATGTCGGGACAGTTATCGACATCCCCGCAGACTCCATCGCCGTCGATGTCGTTATCCGGATCGCCGGGGCAATCATCGCAGGCATCACCCAATCCATCGCCGTCAGAATCTATTTGATCGGCATTATCTGTCAACATACAGTTATCGCAGGCATCACCAACACCGTCATAATCTGCATCAAGCTGATTTTCATTTGACACCTCGGAGCAGTTATCTTCATTGGCGCATAAACCGTCACCGTCAATATCGTTATCAAAATCCAGAGGGCATTCATCGCAGACATCCCCGATAAAATCTCCATCGCTATCAGTCTGATCCTGACTCGGAAAATTCGGGCAATTATCCCTGATATCGTTTATTCCGTCGCTATCACTGTCAATAATGGTTAATCCTTTAATGCAGAAATTGGAATTATTATCATATTCATAAAGATCATGCCAACTTCCTTCGCCAAAATAATAACTTTCGCCCGGATTTGCTGCCGATTCGACTATGACTCGATAGCTGGCACCGAGTAACACCGGAACATCGGACGTTCGATCAAACGCCATACCACCATCAGATAAACTAAGATAAATATAGAAATCATCATCCCGGGTTAATTCGACCGGCGAGTCCAATTCAATCGTATGAAAACCGGTATAATCTATTAGTCCTGATTGGTTGGTCAATTCATTTTGCAATTGGTTGCCCTCAAAGCTATCGTAGATTTTGATACTGTATTCAACCGCATCTGCATTAGTATAAAAACTAACGGCCTTAAGCTGTTCATCTTGTTCGGCAACGAAAGCATTAAAAGCCTCAGTCCAATCTTCTTTAGTATCCCGCCAACCATGATAATCATGATAATAGATATTATCATAAGCCAGAGGTTCTACATTCTGAAAAGAAACGGCCCCCATTTCCGGATGTTGGGTAGTGTGTTTGTCGTAATATGAAACCCAGAAGTAGCCGTCATCCCCCCAATTGGCTCCCCAGCTGTTCTTGCATAACCATGCTCCCGGCTCCGGTGCTTTGGTGATTTTGTTATCGTTCCAGCCAGTAATAATCACGGCATGATTCGGTTCGGTTTCACTTATGCTCGGCTGATAATGAGAATTACTTGGGTAATCATAAAATCCTGACCATGCCAGGGCCGTTGAAATTGCTCCCTGTGACATCAGTTTGGTTTTTATTAGTTCTATATTTGCTAGATTTTCTCCGGCCGTATAAAACTCAATGTCGCGGACATAATAATATCTATAATCGGATCTGCTTCTTTCCGGCGGATCAATAAACGATTGCCCGTCAATATCACGGACAGCTCCCTCTCCTCGTGAAAGATAGGCCGCTGTCACCAGATAATCGCCGCCCTCATGAACATACAAACCGCTCCCGGTAGGAGGATCCATATCATCGTTATTATTCTGATTGAATCCATTCCACCAATCAAGATGATATTCGGCCAGATTCGGCTCTCCTCGTTCGCCGGCGTATGCCCAATTTCCGGTTATTAGAAGATTACTTTCGATTCCGGCCATCGATCCGAATGTCCAGCAGGTGCCTCCCTGCTGATGTTTGACAGATGTTACGTAATTGTTGCCATTAACATTACGCAAATCAAAACTTGACGGAAGTTCACTTTGGGCAAATAAGCATACTGAAAAACTCTGCATTAAAAATATATATAATAAAGCTTTTCTCATTTTTCACCATTTCCTCCGGTTCCAATAGTAAGTAATCGACCGGCAATAATTGGCTGTACAAAAACGATCCTTTATATATCACAATATACTCAATGTTTGATTTTCGTCAAGCTCACTTTCGGCCGGGTAACACAACGATATCGTAATATATACCTATATTTAGTTGATATAATAATTAATGTTAGACGACAGTAATATAAAAGCTGACAATGAATCAATTTTATGAAAAGTATAATTTCTTTTGGACGAGCAGGTTATTCCATATTACCGGCCGATTCGAACTTCTTTTCCTGTTCCGATTTTTTCAAGGCGGTAATAATTTCGTTAAGGTCACCAGCTAAGATGGCGTCAAGGCGATGCAGGGTAAGGCCGATGCGATGATCGGTGACGCGGGACTGAGGGAAATTATATGTTCGGATCTTTGCCGAGCGGTCACCGCTGGAAACCATGGCACGCCGCTCTTGAGCAATGTCATTGTTTTGTTCTTCGATGGCCCGATTCAGCAGACGCGAGCGCAGGACCCGCATCGCTTTGGCTTTATTCTTATGCTGTGATTTTTCATCCTGACAGGTGACGATGGTATTGGTCGGCAGATGCGTTATTCGAACCGCCGAATCGGTGGTGTTAACCGACTGTCCGCCGGGGCCGGAGGAACGGAAGACATCAATTTTCAACTCGTTTTCATTAATTTTAATATCAACCTCCTCAGCTTCCAATAAAACCGCCACGGTTGCCGCCGAGGTATGAATACGGCCCTGTGATTCGGTTTGTGGAACCCGCTGAACACGATGTACCCCTGATTCATACTTCAATTGTCCATAGGCCGAATCGCCGTTAACAAGAAATATCACCTCTTTCAGGCCACCGACCCCGGTTGGATTTGACGATAAGGTTTCAATTTTCCAGCCATTATTCTCACCGAATTTGGAATACATCCGATATAAATCGGCTGCAAAAATAGCCGCTTCCTCGCCGCCGGTTCCGGCTCTGATTTCAATCATAGCATTTTTGGCATCGTTAGGATCCCGCGGGGCCAGCAGGATATCCAATTCTTCCTTTGTCTTTTTTAACTTCGCAGTTGCCTCGGCCAATTCCTCGCGAGCCATTTCAATCAGTTCGGCGTCGTCGGATTCGTTTATAATTTCATTGGCCCCATTTATATTATTCTGACATTCTTTATAGATTCGACCGGTTTTAAGGATTGTCTCCACATGGCTTCTTTCCCTTGAAATATTCTTCAGGCGCGATTGATCGGAAAGGACTGCCGGATCGGCCAATTCCATATTGAACTCCTCGAGACGCTTTTCAAATTTTTTTATTATTTCAATTACTTCCTGAGCCATATACAATTCCTGACGTGATATGATAAAAATAGTGGGAAGCTAAAGGCAAGTTCTTTTAACGGTTAAATGCGATTCGGTTATACCAAGCGCCGATTCCAGGGCGACAATGGCGACTTCCATCTGCTCCGGTGATGGTTCACGAGTCGTAATTCGTTGCAACCATAGCCCCGGTTTGATGAGAAACTTGGTAATGGCATTATCGCGGGTTTTACCGGATAGCTTCAAAAGCTCATAAGAACTTCCTGCGACCAGAGGTAACAGGGTGAAATGAATAAGAAATCGTTTAAGCAAAGTTGGTGAAATGCCGGTAATCAAATAGTAAAGAGTATCCGAAATCGAATAAACCAGCATAGCAAAAAGTGCCACAATCAGAATAAAGCTGGTTCCGCATCGCGGATGTAACGTTGAAAAACGTCCGACATTTTCGGTGGTCAGTTCCTCGCCGTTTTCGTAAGCATAAATCGATTTATGTTCAGCTCCATGATATTGAAAGACACGTTTAAATTCTCCAAAAAATGAGATAGCCCAAACGTATACCAAAAACAGGGCAACCCGAATTATCCCCGCAACCAGATTGAAGGCAACGGCGTCTTTGTCAACATTAAACCAGGTTGATATAGCCAGAGGTAAAAAGAAAAATATAAGAATACCCAAAGCTACCGCAAAAACAGCCGTTGCGATAAGAACCAGATTACTGGTCCTTCTTTCCTTTTCGTTATATTTTTTCCCCTGGGCATTGGCTTCTTCTTTTTCAATTTCGCGAACAGCAATATCGGCTGAAAAATTGAGAGTCTTGATACCGATTATCAGCATTTCAGCAAATGTAATGACACCTCTGATTATCGCCCAACCAAGTATTTTGGCTGAGGTGGTTTTAGACTTATAATTGTCGGTTTTGACGACAATTTCTCCGGAGGGTAAACGGACCGCGGTCGAAATCTTATCTTTTGACCTCATCATAACACCCTCTATTACGGCCTGACCGCCTACTGTCAGATCGGGCATATATACCTCGCTAAAATACTGTACAAGTTAAAAGGACTATTTCCATATTTAAATAATATACGTATAGTCCTTTAATTGGGATAAATTAAATTGTCCTGCCCTATAAAAAACAGAGACAGTTTAGGACTTTTTGGCGTCTTTCTTATCAAGACCGTATTTTCTCCGATAACGGTCAACTCTACCGGCGGTATCAATCAGCTTCTGGCGCCCGGTCATAAACGGATGACAATTTGAACAAATTTCCACCCTGATATCTTTCATTGTAGAGCGCGTTTCAAATACATTTCCGCAGGCACAACTTACCGTCGTTTTATAGTATTTGGGATGAATATCTTTTTTCATATCTCAAATTCCCTTAAACTCTTTTCCATCAATTCATTTTAACATATTAAAATAATAAACGTTCCCCAAAAAGCAAGTGATAATATTCGAATATCTTTCTCGTGGAGTATCGACTAAAAGGCGGTTATTTTTTAGCAAAAACGTAGATATTGTCAGATGAATCCATAGAAAGGGGATCCTTATCATAGCTGCCAAACATCTCCAGAAGTTCGAAACCGCTATTTTTCCCGAACCTGATTATTTCCTCGGGGATATAATTCTTCTCCGAAATCCCAAAAAGCCGATTTTTTCTGGTGGTTGTATCAATAGCAAAGTCACGTATCAGTTTGATTCTTTGATCTTCATAATAGTACTGTTCCCGGTGAACTATTGACGGATGAGAAAAATAAAACGGCTCCTTTTCCTGATACCAGTGGATACTGTTTTTCATATCAGCCGGACCAAAAACCGGAAGATGAACAATTAAAATACCGCCATCTGTCAAAGCATGAGAACTGTTTTTAAATATTTTCAAGGCATCTTCAGGTGAAAAATGTCCCAGTTGACCGCAGATTAAAAAAGCCAGATCATATTCGTTTTTATAATTTGTTTTTCTGACATCACCGCGAATGAAATCAATTTTATAACCCTTTTCCCGGGTAATCCGCCGAGCACGTTCGACCGGATAACCGCCGATATCAATGGCTGTTATATTGTACCCAAATTCGGCCAGACCAATTGCATGACGCCCGCCGCCGCAGGTTAAATCGAGAATTTTATAATCGCTGGTTTTAATATAGCTTTTTATAAAAGCGACTTCCTTTTCGGTTGGAATACCCCAATCATGGACGATATCATAGAATCGTTTTGAGAATTTATAATTTCCCCAGGGCAGATCCATTTCAAAGGGAATCGGGGGCGTTAACAGGTTTCCCAGATCCTTTTTTCGCGACGTCTTATTCTTCATACTATCACCATAATTATTAATCGGGCAGACAATATATGGGGATGAGACAATAGATGTATCTAAGATAAAGCAGATTAAAATCTGATTCAAATATAATCAAAAAGTGGGATAAAATCCATATAACGAATGAAACCTTATGGCAGGCTTGAGCTTATCTTCTGCCCCAGCCGGCGGGCCTCATTTAGTCCGGTATTATCGGTCTTAACCGGTCCGGCTATTTTCCACAACGGGCTGGTGTAAGATATTGTCCCAATATTCGATACCCGTATCCATTTGAAAAATCCGGCGATAACCCTACGGGCGCATTCAAATTGACCCCGTTGACCTCCGATCAGTACAATAGCGCCCGGTCTTTTGAGCGGTATTATCTTTTTAAAGTGGTTATCCGTATTACTGTCAAAATCCGGCGGACGGAGACAATTGCAGCGATCTATAAACAGTTTGGCCTGAGCCGAAACGGTATCAAAATAAACCGGAGAACCAAATAAAACAATATCGCAATTAATCAGGTAATCGTATATGGGATAAATATCATCCTTGTAAAGACAATAATCAGGTTCCGGGCTTTCTCCGCAGGCCTGACAGGGGAGAATCTTAAGATCATTCAGATTGACCACCTTATTTTCGATCGGATCTGTCAAATTCTCCCGTATTCCACCTGCCAACTCATCAAGAAGAATTTTGGTAGAACTGTTTTTAACAGGACTGCCATTAATTGTTAGAATTTTCCGCATTTAACTTTTTAAGTTCGTCAAGTCTTGAATAAAGCCTGAGAAGCTCTTTCTCTAATGATGATTTTTCTTTAGTGGCTTCGGCCAGTCTTTCCCAATCGGTTTTGGGAATATTGTAATTAAGATCTTTCTCCATTTGCGCCGAAGCCGATTCATGATCCTTTATTTTTGATTCGATCGAACGGATTTCCTTTTTTAATTTCCCCTTGGAACGGGATTGCTTTTTGAACTCTTTATACTCCTGAATCTTGTCTTGACTGATAATCTTCTTTTTTGGCACCGGTTTTTTTAGGGCCATTTTTTCTTTGTAGTAAGTATAATTCCCGCCATAAATTTTAACCGAATCGTTTTCCACCGCCGCGATTTTTTGGATTACCCGGTCAAGGAAGTATCGATCATGACTGACTATCAAAAATGTCCCGTTATAATTAATGAGAGCATCTTCCAATGCCTGCCGGGAATCGATATCAAGATGATTGGTCGGCTCATCGAAAATCAGGAAATTGGCCGGGAGAAATAACAGTTTGGCCAGGACCAGTTTGGTTTTCTCGCCGCCGGAGAGAATCGATATTTTTTTGAAGACATCTTCGCCTCTGAAACCGAATCGGGCCAGAAATGAACGCAAGCGACCGGCTTCGGCCAGATAATCAACCTGCCAAAGCTCGTCAAGAACTGTATTGTTATCGCTTAAATCCGATAGCTCCTGATCAAAATAGGCCACGTCAACCTTATTACCGACCTGAACCGAACCTTTGATCAGTTCAACCTCTCTGAGGATAGTCTTCAAAATAGTGGTTTTGCCCGAACCGTTGACTCCGATAAGTCCAACTCGTTCGCCCCGGTAGATATTCAAATTAACATTTGATATCAACGAGCGGTGCCCGTATCCAAATGAAGCGTCTCTTATCTCCAGAACCAGATTGTGCGACCGCTGTCCGGAATCAACCGAAAAAGAGGGACCAACTCGTTCGGATTCGGGGAGCTCAATTTTATCTATTCGATTGAGGAACTTTTGTTTTGACTGAGCCTGTTTGGTTTTCTGCCCGGCCATATTTCGCCGGATGAAATCTTCTATCCGTTTTATCTCTTCCTGCTGATGAAAATAGATATGTTTCTGAAGCCTTTTGCGTTCCTCCCGTTCGATAAGAAAATTGTCAAAACCGTTAAAATACTGGTCAATTTTTTTGGATGTTATCTCCCAAACCTTTTCAACCGTATTGGCCAGGAATGTTCTATCATGCGAGACAATTAGATAGGCCTTGTCAAGGCTTTTAAGATATTCTTCCAGCCAGATAGTTGATTCAATATCAAGATGATTGGTCGGTTCATCAAGCAAAAGCAGATTACTGCGGCCGGCCAGCAATCGTGCCAGGGAGGCACGATTTTTTTCGCCTCCGGAAAAACTGCTTATCCGGCTTCGAAATCTATTTTCAGGGAAACCAAGTCCGGCCAGAATAATTTTTATTTCCGATTCAAAATCATAACCGCCCTCGGTTTCAAAACGGTGCTGATAATCACCCAATTTTTCAATAGTTTTCCCAGAGCCGGGATTTTTTTCAAGTTCCCGGGCAATCTGATCGATATCGGCTTTTAATTTCAAAAGATCTTCCCGCGCTGTTGATACAAAATCAAATAGTAAGGTATCATCATAGCCGATAATTTCCTGCTCCACATAGCCGATACGACAATTCTTTGGTTTGACTATCTGCCCCTGATCCGGTCTGATATTACCGGTCATTATTTCAAACAATGTTGTTTTGCCGATTCCATTGGGGCCGACCAGACCGATCTGTTCATTCTCACTAACCGAAAATGATAGCTCTTCGAATATTTTAAGATTATTATACTGTTTGAGTATATTTTCGCCGGCTAAAAGAGTCATGACTATTCTTCCGCAATATTCTTCTCACGCGAGAATATCATTTCCACAATCAACAAAACTACCACCGCCCAGAGAAAAATTTTCCATAGCTCGCGGCCATAACGGGTTTCGGTGATAATTTTATCGGCATTTGACTCCAACGGGATAGTTTTGAACCTGCTTATCCCCAGCGATGCCGCCCATTGTTTCAAATCCGCTGCCTGCAGGTTGCCTTCCTCCGGAGCAACATTCACCGGAAAGACATTAACCACTCGGTTTTCGCTTATTAGCTGATATATACCCGGCACCTCTATCGGACGACAGTCAAAAGCCAATTGACCCGGCTTCTGTATGCCGGAAATTTGAACGGTCTTATTATCAGGAGTAACCAGCTGGGCAATGTTTTGAATGCTGATTTTATCAGATATGGTCCTAACAATATTCTGTCCGATATAGTTAAAGCGCTCGTATGACGATATATCCTCAGCCAGATATTCGGCGGTGCGAATAACAAACGGCACAAAAAACGAATGACTGGCCAGATCGGTATATTTTGGCAGAATCGGCGATGACATAAAAACTATCCGGCCCAAACCAAAGCCGGATTCAAATATGGCCGGGTTACCATTTGAAAAATAGGCTATATTTTTTTCAGATGATTTTCTTTTTATTTCGGCCAGCGAATAAAATTTTAATGTCGGCAGTTCATCGTGCAATGTGCCGAAAGGTTTAAAAATCGGGTGATTGTAATCAAACCGCTCCAGGGTGTAATAACCGGCGCCGCTGAAAATTTTGGGGGTCGGTATTAACAACTCGGCGCCGAGGATTGACCCTAATTCGCGATTGAAGTAACCGATATCGGTATTATCACCCATAATAAAAAAGAGGCCACCCCCGGCATCGACAAATTCCAATAGGCGAGAGGTTTCGGCCTTGCCCAGAGAATCGGGGCCGCTTAGAATGGCCAGATCGTAGTCATTAAATCTGACCGCGGCCAGGTTTTGCGGGGTGATTGTTTTGACTGACCAGTACCGTGCAACCTCTTCTGAAGGTACCAAAGCAAGTTTAATTATTTCACCGCCGCCGTCACCATCGATGATTAAAACGTTAAACTTTTCAGGAATCCTAAAACTGAAATAGAAACGGTTATCGACCGTAAAATCATCATCGGACAGTTCAATCCAGCCGCTGTGAAATCCCGGTTTCTGTATTTCATATTCGAGTTGAACCGACTGATTGCCATTTGCCTTAATTGCAAATTCCTTTTGCATGACTCTGATATCATCGATAAAAAGAGAGGCTAAAAGTTCGGTCTTATCTCGTGAGTCATAATTTTTTATATCGGCTTTGATAATAAATCCCGAGGCGACCTCAATTAACTGTCCGCCCATACTGATATTAACTATGCCGCAATTACCATCAATTTCAGTTGGCAGGTCAATTATATAACAGGAAATTCCATCGGGGAGAGAGTCTCTGTTTTCAGGAAGGGAATTTGCCTGACGATCTGTAAAAAGATAGATTTCTTTATTTAAATTATTGGCCAGACTCAACAACTCCGACCCTTTTTGAAAAGCCTGACCGGGATCGGTTTTTTCATAGCCGCAGGTTACCTGCCCGAGAATTTCTTCAGCGACATCACTTGAGAAAAAACGTTCGCCCGATGGAAAATATGAAGTCCGATCGAACGGAATTAAGATTACCTCATCGGTTTGATCGAATCCGTTTAATATCTCGGACAGTTTTTGACCTGCCAGTTCAAAAAGCTGACCATCTTTTAATTGTCTTTGCATTGAGGCCGAACGGTCGAGTAGAATTACCGATGAAACCCCGGCGTGAGAGCCGATATATCCGCCTTTTGTTGCCGGACGGGCGAAGGCCAGCACGGCAATGAGAATAATCAGCATGCGAAGAATCAGAAGCAGCAACTGTCTGATTTTTATTCGACGTACCTGACGTTTTTGCATTTCCTTGAGATGCTTCAGAGATGAAAATGGGACAACCTTTACCTTCCTTCTTGAAAACAGATGTATCAATAACGGAATCAGAGTCGCCGCGGCCGCTATTAAAACGGCTGAATTGAGAAAATTAAACAAAATAACCTTTTAGAGCTTATTCGGTGAACGGTTCGTCAATATATTGTCGGCTGAGTTCGTGATGCCTTATATCCGATGGATTGGCCAGACATTTCTGGTAGAATCTGATGGCCTCGTAACGGTTTCCCAGCATATCATTTACCTTGCCTCTTTCCAGCAAAATATGTCCTAAATAGTATGCCCTTCTTTCAGTAAACCAGGCCATATTCAGATAATCATTGGCTTCAGCAAACTCGTGCAGACCCATAAGAGCCAGCCCGGCACGATATTTATAGGCCGGATCGTTTGGAACCTTTTTTATCATTTCTTTACACCAGGCCAGAGCATCGCTGAAATATCGGTGCGCTTTTGTCGTATCGTAATTTTTCCCCTTACCCTGATACAGGCGCCCCAGCATAATTAGAAATTCAATCTTTGCCGGGGGAGAGTTTTCATAGCTGTAATATTTTTCGGCCAGTTCAATTGCCCCGGTGGTGTCTCCTTGCATGCTCAGGATTTCTGCCTGAAGCAGTTTGGCCGAAACATAGGTTGTATCGAGCGCAAAAACAGAATCAAAGGCCTGCCAGGCAATATCCGGATTACCGTTTATTAAATTAAGATTACCAATGACCTGCCAGTAAACCGGCAAAGACGAGTCAAGCTGCGTCAGTATACGATAACCTTCTTCGGCCTCATAATATCTCCCGGTTTGGTAATAATTCATATAAAGTTTTTTCCGAGTATCTATTGAATCGCGGCGGGTGGTGTCGAGTTTTAACATTGCTTTATAATATTCAATCTGAAGATCGCTTTTGAAAAGTGCCCCGGCTCGACCGGCATAAAAATCAAACATATTTCTTGAAATTGAAACCGTATCGATATAATAACTCCAGGCAACTTTCAGGGAATCAAGCGATTGACTAAAAATAGATTCCATATTTTTCTGCAAAAACAGATCGTCCGATTTATTGTACAGCTCTTTTACTTTTCCGATTCCAAAACTGTCGGCCAGAAATTTTATAAAAGAAGCTGCCACAATTTCGGCTGTTTGCGGGTTGGCTGTATAAAAACCTGAGGTCGTCAGCAAGCTGGTTAAGGGCGGTATCTCACCCCGTTTTTTTATTTTTTTTATTTTGTATATATTAAACTCAAAATAACCGGCTAATCCTTCAACGAGAAACGGGGGGGCATAACCCCACTGGCGAAGCAATATTAACATATTGGTCAACATCGCTTCCGATGAAATAAATTCATGTGAGTAAATCGATAGAATTCGGAGGCGCCCCGGATCAATAGCATATCCGAAACGCTTATCCCAATTGACCGAATTTATCGGACATGGTGACAAATAATAAACAATTTTGCTTGTCAACGATATACCAAGAGCATCTCGAAACTGGACAAACTCAGCTTCAAGATAACCTTTTATGATGTCCCAATCAAAATCGGCCAGAGAATTTGGGAGAAAATAAAAATCAAAATTGGCCGAAGGACTATTTTTAAATTGATCTTCGGAGCCGGTCTTAAATGGGCAAATCTCCGGATCAATCTCTAATAGTTTTCGGGGGCTTATCAGAAGCTGATATATAGATCCGTTTTTCCCCGGTATATTTTCAATCCGCGCCGGCAAATTGTATTCGACCTTATATCTTTTTGCAAAATTATAAGGAGTTTTACCAATGGTGGTCAAATGATTGGTGAATTCAACCGATTGCGAATCGGCTTTTTCGACCATAATATCGAGGCTCATGTTCACGAGTAAATTGTAATGGCTTTGACCAACTATAACTTCAATCGTATCACGCTTTATTTCAAAATAATTATCGATCAGAGCCGGTTTCTGACGGACGATTAACTCAAACTGAACAGCTTCGTCAGCTTTCAAATGCGACGGCAGGCACAATCCGATAATGGACAAAAATGTCAGCAGAAAAGGAACTTTTATTTTGTTATACAATTTTACCTCATCGATTTTAGTCCAAAGCTAAGACTGATTTTCTTCCAGCCTTATTCGGCTATCTTCCAGGATTGGGAGGACCGGGATCGAATCAGCAGCGGCCGCCAGTGCGACATCTTCGCCAAATCCGATTTTCTCCAAAAATCGACCATGCTCACCCTGGGCGATTGTTTCTTTTAAAGCGCGGCTGTTGGAACGATACAGCAATAATGCCAACGAGGCGGCATCGTTTAACTCCATAGTACGTTTTTCATCGGTTAACAGCTTATGTATCAGCATCCCGCCGCAGATTGTATCCTCGATAGAAAAGTGTTCCAAATGCCCGGCGCACAAAATAGCCAGGTCATTATTCTCTCTGGCTACCCGGGCGGCAACGGCAGAAATGTTAACAATAGCACCGGTAATAATCAGTCCGGAATTTTTGGATCGGCCGTAAGTTCTGGTTCCGTTAGACGTTGTCAGAACAATATTTTTCCCGCTGACTTTTTCCTCGGTATATTCCAGCGGCGAGTTGCCGAGGTCAAAATTTTCAATTTTGACGCCGTCGCGTTCGCCGCAAAGTAAAGAATTATCAATGCCTATCTTGGCACGCATTTCGGTAGCTTCGCCCGGTTCGCTAACCGGAATTACCGATTTAGCACCGGCGTTAAGCGCATAACAGATAGTGGTTGACGCTCGAAGAACATCAATCATAACCAATGTCTTTCCGGCCAATCCTTTTTCTTTGATCGGACCGGGGACCATAAAGAGATCTGCACGCATCAGCGATGTGTCCCTTTCTTATAAAACGGCGGTTTCACAATTTTAGCCGGAAACAATTTATCTCTTATTTTAACATTAACAGTATTACCTATTTTTGTCAATGGCAGCGGCAGATAGCCGAGAGCAATCGGCCTGTTCAGTGATGGTGAGAATGTTCCGGAGGTTACCTTGCCAACCGCCTGATTGTCATAGACCAAATCATATCCCGCTCTTGGAAAAGCACGTCCCTCCAGTTCAAGGCAGACAAGACGTCTTTTCGGTTTTTCTTTCTTCTGTTTTTCAATTACGTCACTGCCAATGAATTTACCCTTATCCAGTTTAACAATCCAGGACAAACTTGCCTCTATGGGAGTTGTCGTCTGATCGATATCATTGCCATACAGCGCCATTTTCATTTCCATTCGAAGCGAATCGCGCGCCCCCAAACCGATTAATTGAATATCCAGCTTTTTACCGGCTTCGACAACCTCTTTCCAGACATCATTGCAGGCTTCCGGTTTAATATAGATCTCAAAACCGTCCTCACCGGTATAACCGGTGCGTGAGAACAGTACTGAATGATTGCCGATTATAGTAATGGCCGAGTGATAATATGCCATCGATTCGAAATTGTAAGAAGATATCGTTTCCATAACTTTCTGAGCGTTGGGACCCTGGACGGCCAGTAATCCGTAGTTGTCGGATAGATTTTCCAGCTTGACATCGTTTTTTAAGTGCGATTGCAGCCACTTGAAATCTTTTTCGATATTGGCGGCATTGACAACCAGCATATAACGATCACCCAGATGATATACCA
>CBFCZE010000062.1:0-15532 GCA_965602655.1 uncultured bacterium | reverse complement strand
ACAGCAAAATGGGTTCGTTTTCCCGTTTTTTGTTTTTTCGCAAAATAGCTATCCCCATCCCAAAAATATTTATAGATATATTCATACATATCATTTATGGGGAGATATCGGAATCAACGGTGGTTTGGTAGGAAATTTGTTTAGCTTTAAGGTAGGGCGGAATCCCGAAGCGGTTCCGCCAATTTTATTTGAATTATAATATAATTGGTTACTGACACACCGGATCAGGGCCGTCTTTATACTTGTAATTTATCAAATAAACTATATCGAGAATATTGATTAACTCATCATTATTTACATCGACTACATCCATTGGTTCGGGCGGAGGTCCGCCTTTATATTTGTAATTTATAAGGTAAACAATATCCAAAATATTAATAACTTCATTATCATCGGCATCACCGCAGATATAAGTCGTAAATGCAACTGCAAATGGCGATAACCAATCGGTCAATCCGCAAATAAAATTGGCGTCAATATCCCGTGATGATGTTATTTCGGTCCATTCAATTCCATCATAATGCTGAAGTGTTAGATTCTGTTCATCTTCAGTTGTCATTCCGGCATCATCATATGTTATACAAATTTCTATATTTCCATGGAATTCCGCCGTCGTGGTGATGTAGTAGTAAGCCGGGGGATTGCTGGGGACTATATCCAAATACGAAGCGGCCGGTCCTGATGATGTTATTTCCAATTCTGTAGTTCCTTCCAGCGTTACACTGGCAAAATCAAGAGTCACTTCATCACCCATTTCAACAACAATATCATTGCCTGCAACGGTTTGAGACGAGAAAGTACAGGCATCGCCGACGCCGTCGTCATCACCGTCTATTTGATTCGGATTGTAGGTGGTGATACAGTTGTCAATATCATCACAAGTCCAATCGTCATCAGTATCAGGACAGTCTATTGTACGATATACTCCGCCGCACCAGGTCCCGGTAAAGATTGTACCGCCCGCATTTTCGGCAAAAGACACAGGCCAAATATAACCCCATAGAGCATCACTCAGGGGTGTCCATGTATTTCCATTATCCGTTGAACGGTAAATAATAATGCCATAGCTTGTAAAAATTTCGCCCTTTGAGTTTATTAAAAGGTCGGTAATAATAAAATCATTTAATTTTTCCCATGATTCGCCGTTATCGGTCGAACGGAACATACCCGCTTCAGTCCCTGCAAAAATATGATCAGAGGAATTAATGGCAAGTTCCTCAATATCGATGGCAGTAAGACCGCTGTTGACCTCAACCCATGTGTCACCGTTGTCAGTCGAGCGAAAAACGCCGCCACCACCACTGGTGTACCCATCGGTGCCAGCAAAAATATGTCCCGATGAGTTAAAGGCAATTTCCTGAACATCAAGCGTCGTTAGCCCACTGTTGATTTGTTGCCAGGAGTCACCATTATCAATCGAGCGAAAAATACCACTTGAAAAGGTTCCCGCAAATAAATCCCCATCCGGATTAACGGAAACATCTGCGACACAGAAATCGGTTAAGCCATTGTTAATCGGTAACCAGGATGCCCCATTATTTGTGGATCGAAGAACACCCCCGCAATAGCTGGCGGTAAAGATATCATCGGCGGAATTAAAGGCAATTGAATAAATTCTTGAATTTGCCAAACTGGCATAAACTTCCATCCAGGTATCCCCATTGTCTGTCGAGCGGAATATATGGCCTCCACCTAAATGACCGGCGAAAATATCTCCATTGGAATCTATGGCAAGCGAAATAATGAGAGTATAAATCAAGCCATTGTTTACCGGAATCCATGTTTCGCCATTGTCAGCGGAACGGATAACTCCCTCACCATATATTTGCGAAATATTTGGTGGGTTATCAGGTTTATACTCAGGTTCATATATCCATATCGACGCAAAGATATCTCCACTTGAATTAAATGCTAATTCTTCAGCCAATAAGTCGTAGATCTGTACCCATGAATCACCATTGTCAGACGAACGAAACAAACCACCAGGTGTTCCCACGAAGATTTCTCCATTGGATTTAATATCAAGAGAACGCACATCAATATTAGTTAGGCCATTGTTAACCTGTGTCCACATATCGCCATTATCAGTCGAACGAAAAACGCCGCCGGGCGTATAACCTCGCCAACCGGCGGTGCCAGCAAAAACCTCGCCGGCGGAATTAAAGACAATATCATAAACGTGCATTGCCGTTAAGCCATTATTTATTTGTGTCCAACTCTCGCCATTGTTGACCGACCTATAAATCCCCGATACTGTCCCCGCGAAAATATCGCCAGCTGAGTTAATGGCCAGAGCATCCACACTGGCTATTGGTATCCCCGTATTAATCTCCTCCCATGTATCACCATTATTGGTAGAACGAAAGACTCCGAAATCAGTACCAGCGAAAATATCACCGTCAGAGTTTATTGCTATTGAGCCTATCCATCCGCTGGTCGGTAGTCCATTGTTCAATTGAATCCATGTGTCGCCATTATTAGTAGATCGATAAATACTGTCACCAAAACGTGTCCCCGCAAATATGTCACCGGCTGAGTTGAAGGCAAAACTGGAAACGTTGGCATGCATATTATCATCGATACCTCTGAGCTGCGTCCACGTGCCGCCATTATCAACTGAACGGTAAACACCGCCCCGCCCACCGGTAAAAATATCATCATTGGCATTAATTTCAAGTGTCAGAATAATACCTCCACAAGGACCACCGGTTTGCTCCCATGTTTGGGCAACAGCAATATTCAGTGAAAAAAGAAATAAACCGGCAAATAATAAAACCTTTAAGATTTTTCTCATCTGGTTCCTCCTCCCAGAGAAATATTCAGTTTTCCTTACATTATCTTATTAAAAATAGATTCAATGGTATAACTCTATTAATATAAGCGAAAGTGCCAATTTGTCAACGATAAATTGGCGGATCATTGGACAATTTACCTGCCAATTCACCGTCAATTCGTATACTTATTAATTAGTATTGATGTTCCGTCGAATTGGTACCAATGTCATGTGCCGATTTGTAAACGCAGGGGCTATTTATTTTCGGATGGTTTTTTGAGAAAATCGCTTTTTTTATAGTCAACCACCGGAAGTTTACCCCAGTGAAGTTTTTGACGAAGAATGTCAAAAAACGAATTTTCCGGAAATCGTATTAATCTTACATGGTGCTCTGCTTTTGAAACCTGAATCGTCCCCTGGGGAGAAAATTTGGTCGCCACCTGACCATCAATTGTTAACAGGGCACTGCCATGTTCGGAACGGATGCGAACCTCAAGAACTGTCTCGGCCGGAAAAACCAGCGGACGGCTGGTCAACGAAAACGGCGAAATCGGTGAGACAATCAAAGCATCCATGCTCGGTTTCAAAATCGGCCCGCCAATAGCCAGTGAATACGCGGTCGAGCCAGTGGGGGTCGCGATTACCATCCCGTCGGCGGTGTATGAACTGATATATTCTCCATCAGCATACAAACTTAGATTGATAACACGGCTGACACTTCCCTTGTCGATTACGACATCATTCAGGGCAAACGGCAGGTTCATCTTGTCACCGGCAATTATATGTGAACTGAGTAACATCCGTTTTCTAATCTGGAATGAGCCACTGACAACGCGCTTCAGATCATTTTCAAGATTTTCGGGCGTTAACTGTGTCAAAAAACCGAGCGAACCAAGATTGATACCAAGTATCGGAATTTCGGATTTACCAAGTGTTCGGGCGGTGGCCAAAATTGTACCGTCGCCACCAAGAGAAATCACAATGTCGGCGTTACGAACCAAATCATCGCAGGGTATCGATTCGGTATCATCGGAGATGCGGCCGGTTAATCTATCGCAGAAAAATGCTTCATGGCCGTTTTGCCGGCACCAGTTTATTATAAAATTAACTGCCTCCGAGGCATCGGGGCGCTCAAAATTGGCATAAAGCCCGAAACGCATTTTTATTCCTTACCGGAGCCTGTATGATGTTTGGCTGTTCGATTCGAGTTGTGGAATTTTGCAAAAATACCTCGACCAAAGACTCCAATGGTCGAATCGGTTTTGGATATCTCGATATCCTTCTCAATATATTTGATAACACCAACAGCATCCAAACCTATCTCCGAGAGAAGAATTGCCCTGTTGCCATGAGTTACAAATTTATCAGGCAAACCGAGTGCATGGAAACCGCCGGAATAATCATTTTCTTTGAGATAAGCGCCAATCGCCTGACCGAGACCTCCGGGCAAGGCGTTCTCTTCAAGGGTGATAATATTTTTATATTTTCTCTGGCAGAATTCAAGCATTTCCATATTAAGCGGTTTCACAAACCGGGCATTGATAACCGCAATTTGATATTTATCTTTCAGGGTTTTATGCACTTCTTTTGCCGTTTCAACCATTGTCCCGGTCGCAATAATAACCGTGTCTCCCCGATCGTGCAGTTTCTCCCATTTCCCCCACTTAATCAATTCAAAACCGCTTCGGATTTCATCAGGTATTGAGGCGCGCGGGTATCTTATGGCACAAGGTCCCTTCAGTTCAACGGTGGCGGCGGCATGAAGCATCGCCCGAAACTCATTACCGTCTTTGGGTACCATAATAGTCATACCGGGCACGGCTGATAAATATGATAAATCAAATGTACCATGATGTGTCGGTCCGTCATCACCAACCAGACCGCCCCGATCAATGCAAAAAACAACAGGAAGTTTCTGCAGGGCGACATCATGGATTATCTGATCATAGGCACGCTGAAGAAATGTTGAGTAGATGGCAACAAATGGGCGAACTCCACCCGCGGCCAGGCCGGCGGCAAAACAGACGGCGTGTCCCTCAGCAATACCGACATCATAAAATCTATCAGGATAGGTTTCGGAAAATTTTGCCAGACCTGTTCCGCTGCTCATCGCGGCGGTAATGGCCACAATTTTGTTGTTCATTCTGCCCAATTCAATCATAGTGTCGCCAAATACTTTGGTATACGCCGGTTTTTTTGATTTTGAATTTGTATTGCCTGTAATTTTATCAAAAGCTCCGATTCCATGAAATTTAGTCGCATCGGCCTCGGCCGGAGCATACCCTTTCCCCTTTACAGTAACCACATGCAAAAGAAGCGGTCCCGAAAGCTCCTTTAATTGATTGAGCATTTTAATCATCAGGGGAAGATCATGCCCGTCAATCGGTCCTAAATAACGAAATCCAAGTCGATCAAAAATATACCCGGGGACAAACAGGCCTTTTATCGAATCCTCAATGTTGGAGACCATCGCTCTGATCTTATCGCGGCGCTTAAATCGCCCGGTCAACTCCCAGATGTCGTTTCTGAGTTTGTTAAATCGCTGATCAACCATTATGCCGGTAAGATATTTTGAAAGAGCTCCGACATTTTTTGAAATTGACATCTCATTATCATTGAGTATGACCAGCAAATTCTTTTTAGAGGCGCCGGCATTGTTCAGTCCCTCAAAAGCCAATCCGCCAGTCAGTGAACCATCGCCAACGACAGCAATAACCTTATGCTTTTCTCCTTTTTGATCCCGAGCCGCGGCCAATCCGGATGCGGCCGAAATTGCGGTCGAGGCATGACCGGCACCAAAGGGATCAGCTCTGGATTCATCTCGTTTGGGAAAACCGGCTAATCCGTTATACTGGCGGATAGTATTCATTTGTTTACGCCGCCCGGTCAGCATTTTGTGGACATAACTTTGATGTCCAACATCCCAGACAATCTGGTCGGTTGGAATATCAAAACAATAATGAAGCGCCAGAGTAAGTTCAACAGCCCCCAGATTCGAGGCCAGATGGCCGCCGGTCTTGGCAACAATTGAAATAATCTCGGTTCTAATTTCATCGGCCAGAGCCTTCATCTGTTCCGGCTCGAACTGTTTTAAATCAGACGATTTATTAATTTTATTCAATAAAGACATTTTTTCAGTTATCTCTCTGCCCTATAAATCTTGCAATATCAACAAAATGATTCTTTTTTATTTTAAATTGTTCAGCAATATCGATAGCCTCGTCAATCAACCGATCACCCACTCTTCGAGCCAGTTCCATACCAACCGTACCGGGGTAAGTAGCTTTATCATTTTTACAATCTGATCCGACTATTTTTCCAAGTTTTTCTTCATCCCCTTCAATATCAAGGATATCATCGATAATCTGAAAAGCCAAACCGATTTTTTCGCCATATGAACCTAAACTCTCAAGTGTTGTCCTGTCAACATTAGCCAGGATGGCGCCGATTCTGACCGAGGCTCGAATTAAGGCACCGGTTTTATGCTTATGAATAAATTCGATTTGTTCAATCGAGTTTTTCTTCCCCTCAGCTTCAACATCAGCCATCTGGCCGCCCAGCATACCAAAAGTTCCGATAGCCAGAGCCAATTCCGAGACAACTTGTGCCGAGCCGGATCGGGCAATCAACTCAAAAGCCAAATCATGTAATGCATCACCGGCCAGAACGGCAACGGCCTCATTATATTTCTTATGCAAAGTCGGTATTCCACGCCTGAGGTTGTCATCATCCATGCAGGGGAGGTCATCATGTATTAATGAATAAGTATGTACCAACTCCAATGAGCAAGCGGCCGGATTAATAATATTCTTATCACCGCCGCCAAATGCCTCATAGGCGGTCATAGCCAGAATTGGGCGTATTCTTTTGCCGCCGGCAAGAACCGAATAGCGCATCGCCTGATGCAAAATATCCGGATAACTGTTTTCCGATGGAAGATATTCATCGAGCAGTTGATCAACAACCTTCTTTTTTCCGGTCAGATAATGCTGTCCGGCCACAACCACACTACTCTCCATCTTCGGCCTGCCCATTTTCAAAAGATTCTTCAAACAACTGCTTATTGCGCTCCTTTAAAATAATCACTTTCTTTTCAGTCTCGTAAAGGGTTTTGGAACAGAAAGCCGCAATTTCAACCCCCTCGGAATAAAGGGCCAGCGATTCTTCAAGTCTGGATTCACCTGACTCAAGTTGTCCGGTAATCTCTTCCAACCGCTCAAGAGCGGTCTCAAAATCTTTATACGTTTTCTTTTTAGCAGGCATATAAACTAAATTATTTTTCTTTCCTTTTTTTCACATCTTCAACTCGAACAAAAGCGGAACCATCTTTAAGAATAGTTTCCAATGAATCATTCCGCTTCAATTCCGCAATTGACCTGATTGTATCCCCTGTTTCAACATTTTTCAAAACAGCATAACCCCGGTTAAGAATCGCTAAAGGTGACAGTGATTCCAACCGGGACAAATTTAAAGATAAACTGTTTTGGAATTTTTCCAAGACGTTTTTTTCTGAGTTTTCAAAGAGTTTAAACAGATTGTCAAACCTCTGTTGACGCTCATAAACCATTAATTCCGGCCTTATATAGACCGGTCTGCCGACCAAATGGGAAAGCCGATATCTACTATTTTCAAAAACAGCATTAAGATTATATTCCAAATCAGACATCCGAGATGATAAAATGTTTAAGAACTCAGTTTTATCCCATACGGTCATTTCGGCGGCGGCCGAGGGGGTTGGGGCTCTCAGATCGGCGACCAGATCGGAAAGAGTGGTATCAATTTCATGCCCGACAGCTGAAACAATAGGTTTTTCAGATATGGCAACAGCGCGCAACAATATTTCCTCGTTAAAGGCCCATAAATCTTCGAGCGAACCCCCGCCCCTTCCGATTATAATCAAATCTATATCGTCCCGACTGTTGAAATACTCTATTCCTGACACAATACTTTCTGCTGAGCCATCCCCCTGCACCTGAGCCGGATAAATAATAAGCTGAACTGAATCGTTTCGTCTTTTTGCTATCTGGATAATATCTCTGATAGCCGCCCCGGTCGGCGAGGTTACAATTCCGATGATTTTGGGAAATACAGGTAATGTTTTTTTTAAAAAATCATCGAAAAGCCCTTCAGCAGCTAATTTCTCATATAATTGCCGGAAAGCAATTTCCAGTTCACCGACACCCACCGGTTCTAATTTTCGTACATTTAGCTGATAACTGCCTCCTTTTTCATAAACAGATATATCGCCCCAGGCGCGGACCTTCATACCGTCCTCCGGTTCGAATTTCAGATTCTGCCCAACCGAGCGCCAGATAGTCAGCCTTAAGGTGGCGTTTTCATCTTTCAGGGACAGATATCTGTGGCCGGAGCGGTGATGAATATAATTGGAAATCTCCCCTTCCACACAGATGGATCGCCATGATTCCTCAAGCGTATATTTAATTAACCGAGTGATAGCGGTGACAGTATAGACTTTTTCATTACCTTGAAGCATAAGACAAGTATTGTTATTAGAATATTTAACGCAATCAGAAATTAATATTATTTTGCTATTTTTGGCTATCTAATGAGCCGCCTTATAAATTTTTTTGGCCACATTTTTGGGGATCCCCTTCAGATCGGAAAGCTCTGAGATTGATGCTTCCTTGATTTTTTTAACTGAACCGAAATGTTTAAGAAGTATCTCTCGCCGCTTTGAGCCCACTCCTTCAAGTTTGTCCAGCCATGACTTAATGGTTCGTTTTGATCTTACCTTGCGGTTGTACTCGATGGCAAAACGATGCGCTTCATCGCGAACCTGTTTTAAAAGTCTAAGACCGGGTGAGGCTTTTGAAATTGTCCGCGGTTCCTTGCTTGAGGGGAAATAGATTTCTTCAAATTTCTTGGCCAATCCGATTACCACCCGTTTATCAAAACCGAGCGATTTTATCTCTTTTACAACCGATGATAATTGCCCCTTGCCGCCATCGACAACCAACAGGTCGGGCGGGGTTTTGTTTTCATTTTTCAGACGATAGAAATACCGGCCGACAACCTCGCGCATCATGGCAAAATCATCCTGCCCCCTCACTTCTTTTATTTTAAAATGACGATACTCCGATTTCTGCGGTCGTCCGTTGACAAAATAAACCAATGATCCGACGGCATCAGATTCGCCGGTGTTGGAGATATCGACACAGGCTATCCGACGCGGTGAATTTATCATATTAAGGTCGTCCTTCAAAGCCAGAACCGAGCCGGTTAGACGCTCTTTCTGTTTTTGTTTTTGTATCAGAATTTCGTCAAGTATCAATCGAGCATTGCTGGCAGCCATATCGACCAACCGAAGTTTTTCTCCTTTTTGAGGCGTAAATATTTTTATCCTCCGCTTTGCCAAACCGGACAGCCATTTTTTTATCAATGATTCATCCGGCAGTGAGACGGGAAGATATAACTCCTGCGGATAATCGGGCAAACGGTTGTAATACTGCCTGATAAATCCTGAAATAATTTCATCTTCAACTTCCTCCAATTCGGATCGAAGCTGAAAATGCTGACGACCGATTAGGATTCCCTCGCGAACCTGAAATGTAACGACAACAATGTCACGGCCTTCTCTGGCATAGGCAATAATATCACGATTGACAACTTTGCCGGCATCAACTTTCTGCTTGCCAAAAACCGATTGGAGCGCTTCAATCTGATCCCGCGTATGAGCCGCCTCTTCAAATTTCATTCGTTTTGACTGTTGGTCCATTGTTTTTTTTAGGGTCTCTATTAAAGTCAGCGATCGTCCCGACAAAAACATCAAAACGGCATTGACCGATTTGTGATAATCTTTTTCAGACTGTAATCCTTCGCATGGACCCAGACAGCGCCCGATATGATAGTCCAGACATATTTTTTGCGGTTTCCCGGATGGATGTGGAATCGTCAGATTACAGGTTCTTATCCGAAACAGGCGGCATAAAAATTTTACCGTTTTGCGCATCCCTTTGGCGTTAGTGAACGGGCCGAAGTAGCGGGCGCCATCCCTGGCCAGACGGCGCACTATGGTTATCCGTGGGAATGGCTCGTTGATAGAAACTTTAATATATGGAAAATGTTTATCATCCTTTAAATTTATATTGTACCGAGGTCGATGCTCCTTAACCAGATTGGCCTCAAGAATCAGCGCCTCCATTTCGGAATCGGTTGTCATCAAATCAAAATCGGCAATCGCTTTAACCAAACGTTCGGTTTTGGCATCGTGTCGACCGGGTGAAGAAAAGTAAGTTCGGACACGATTGCGTAGATTTTTGGCTTTGCCAATATATAAAATCCGGCCATCTTTGTTTCGAAACAGGTAAACGCCGGGTGAGTTCGGCAAATTTTTTAGTTTAAGCTTAAGGGCATCGTTCATAAAACAAAATATAATAAAAAAAGATATAAAAAATTATTAGTGAATTACCCGTCGCCCGCCAAGAAAACGCTTTTTCCAGTATTTGTCTTCCAGACTTGAAATAATAACTCCCGACGAAGTTGAAGAGTGGATAAATTCATCGAAACCGACATATATCCCGACATGCGACGGTTTCCGTCCCTCGGTGCGGAAGAATACCAGATCACCGTATTGTATATCACTCTTACTGACACCATGTCCATATTTGGACTGCTCCTTAACAGTCCGCGGGAGTTCAGTGCCGTCGAATTTTAAGAACAGCTCTTGCACAAACTGGCTGCAATCAAGACCTTTGGCATAGCTTGATTTCCCGCTATACGGTCGTCCCAGGTAGCTCTGGATGATACGCCCCAGTTTAATTAAATGTTTGGTGTTGCTCTCTCTATTTTCAGACCTTTGATTTTTTGAGTCTCGCTGATTTTGGCTGTTATTTTTAGCGGACCTGTCGGCATATCTATCGACCTTATATTTTTGCCGCAGGCCGCAACCTGTATTTAGACTTATAATAATCAAAATAAAGAATACAAACAGAATTCGTAATTTAAACATTTAATTTATCCTCGGATAAACCATTCCAAACCGTTTTTTATAATATAGCCGGGTAAGAAATAGCAGGGCAAGGAGAAAAACAAGATAACCTGAATAATAATATCCGGCCAAAAGCGATATCAATAGAATGGGAAGCTTGCAGGCCAAAAAAATTAAATTTCTCTTCGGAGAAATCAGGATCGCGGCACAGAGCAGCAATGATACAGATGATATCAGAAATAAAAACAGATGATTCATTTCCCAGGCTAATAAAAGAGAAAACGCAAGCAGGATAATAGCCACTATTATTATACTTCTGTCGGAAAGAATGACGGCTAACGTTTGCTTCCCGGTTTCGGCGTCACCTTCCCGATCGGGGATAATAGTTAATAAGTATCCGGCCGAAACCGTCATAAAAAAATAAGTCGGCATTATCATAACCAAATAGTCTGCATTCTCGGCAAGTCCCGGAATCGATAGCGGCACAAGAATGCCGTAGGCAAAACTGTTGGACAGAAGACCCAAAATCGGCCGGTCTTTTAATCTCAGCGGCGGCGCCGAATAGATATAACCCAGAATAAAAATCAAGGAAAAAACAATCCCCAAAAACCGGCTTAACATAAAACCGGTTATTATTGATATTGCAGATAAAACTATATACACAATTGTCATTTCATTTCTGGAAATCTTTCCGGTTTGCAGAAATCCAAGCTTCTTATTGATTAAGTCAGATTGATAGTCATAAATCTGATTGATGTAATACGCACCGGCAACAAGAAAAGTCAGGCCGGCCAGAATTATAAAGTCATATCGGTCAAAAGAAGTTGTCCCGGAATAAAAGTTGTCGGCTATTAGAAATAATGACCAGACCGGAAGGAGTAACATTGGACGAGCGGCAAAAATAAAATCAATTACCTTCACCATACACCCTCAACTATTTAAACAAAAAATATTTCAGGTATAGATATAGAACCGGCGCCGTAAAAAGCAGCGAGTCGAATCTGTCCAGGACTCCGCCATGCCCCGGGATAATTGTCGATGAATCCTTGATACCCAGTGATCTTTTCCAGCAGGACTCGACCAGGTCGCCTAACTGCCCGATAAACGAAACCAGCAGGCCAGCAAAAACCAAATTAAAAATATTAAAATCCGACAGGAGCCAGAAATAAAGAAGAATGGCGATAATTATTCCGCCCGATATACCGCCGACAAAGCCGGCTATCGTTTTATTGGGTGAAACCGAAGGCGCCAGTTTTCGTTTTCCAAAAGCTTTACCAATCCACATCGCCAGCGAATCGGACAACCAGATGGTACCGAATAGAAATAATAACCAGTCGCCGGTCGCAGTTAGCTCTCTTATATGATAAACAAAGGGATACAGCAGTCCAACATAGGCCACTCCCCAGCAAAGAAGAAGCATCTGATTAAAAAGATCGGCCGGGGGCTGATTTCTAATTGATAAAATCATCCCGATTAAAAGCAGATAGGTGATATATATCATCAATGTTATTGTAAAGTTTAAAAGCGTCGATGATAATATCAACCCGGCTGTAAATAAAATAGATAGTACAAGAAGAAACGGCGATTTCTTGCCCAGGCTTTGAATAACAAACTCAGAAATTCCTATTCCGGCCAGTATCATAATCATTCCCAATAACCACATTCCGCCCAGATAAGATAGATATATTATTAGCGGGCCAAAAATTATAGCGACAATTGTCCTGATTAGCATATTCCGATTCACAGACTATACCTTTCCAAAACGGCGTTCTCTTCTCTGGTATTCAATAATCGCTTCGAGAAATTCCTTGCGGCCAAAATCGGGCCAGAGAACTTTGGTTATGTACATCTCGGTATAACTGGTCTGCCAGAGGAGGAAATTGGATATTCGCATCTCTCCGGAAGTCCGGACCAAAAGATCCGGATCCGGCAACCCGGTTGTATAAAGATAGTTTGAAAAAAGTGCTTCATTAATCTCACCGGGATGAATATGCCCGGCCTTGACACTCAGTGCAATCGCTTTAACCGCATCGATTATTTCGGTGCGGCCACCGTAGTTAAGCGCCAGATTCAGAACCAGACCGGTATTTTTTTTGGTTTTCTTAACCGCCAGATCCAGGACCTTACGGCGGGCAAACGAAAGCCCGTCGATTCGACCGGTAGTTATTAATCTTACGTTATTTTTGTTTAACTCATCAATCTCACGTCTTGTCGTTTTGGTTAAAAGACGCATCAGGGCAGCGACTTCTTCTCTCGGGCGTTTCCAGTTTTCGACCGAAAAAGTATAAAGAGTCAGATATTTGATTCCTATCTCGGCCGCCACCTGAACGACTTCTCGAACCGCTTCCACCCCTGCTTCATGACCAGCCGTTCGGGGTAAATTTCTTTTTCTTGCCCAGCGTCCGTTACCATCCATGATAATTGCAATATGAGCCGGCATCCGCTTGGAATTAATTTTACTTAGAAGATTATCTGCTTTGGCCATCATAAAACCATTATAGATTTATTATATTTTTCAAGCAAGCTATTTATGATTATTGAAAACTGTAATTCTCAAATATCAAATCTTGTCTGAAAAATCGTCGCTGAAAAAAACCGAAATAACATCCCTGAATTGTCAGCGATCTAAGCAGAGTGGTCTCGTTTTCAAACGAAAACTGATAAGTTTTTGAGAACCACTCATATTCATCGGTAGCCGGATAGTGCAAATAAATCCGTTTGATTTGGTAAGTGTCGCGATTTATTATTATCATACCTTCCGGGCTATTTATTTCAAGAGTATCAACCGGCGCAAACCCAATAGCCAGATCGCCGGTTCCGATATCTCTTGGGAAAAAGTGAAACCGGCAATTTAACTCCCACGGTTTTTCAAACCGAAGACCCGGGGGGACGATATTCTCTTGGAAACTCGCCGTATCATTAATTTGGGATTCAATAAATTGTCCTTCCACAAAATCCAATAAAAAACGTGCCGTATCTGATTCACTGGTAATACCACGATAACTGATTTTATTATAAATGGAGGTTGTCGAAACCGAGTATTTTAGATCGTTATTAAAAAGCGTACTGCTGTTAAGAACTGAATCTGTTTTATTCAGATAAAATTCCATTGCCGGATCGTCTATTTCGACCGCAAAGATTAATATCGGGCAGAAAAAAATAAGTAGTCCCGATATAATCCTTGTTTCATAGAATAACTGCATTGTACAAAACTACCCGGTTGATTTTTGATTCGTCTGATACCGCTTCAAAAAATCTTTTCTGAAGCTAGAAAAAGTACCATTAGCGATTGACGAACGAATACCCCGCATCAAATTCTGGAAAAACCAGGATGAGTGAAAACTGGCCAGGACCAGAGCCGTTATCTCGCCCTGATTATAAAGATGCCGTAAATAAGCCCGGCTGTACCTTTGACAGACACGGCAATTACAGTTGGGATCAAACGGTCGGTCATCTTTGCTGTAATCGGCATTTCTGAAAACCAGCGGACCCTCGGATGTAAAAACCATTCCGGTGCGGGCGTTGCGGGTCGGCAGGACGCAGTCAAACATATCAACCCCGTAAGAAACGGCCATAAGAATATCTTCGGGGTATCCGACACCCATTAAATAACGCGGTTTATTACCGGGCAAAAACTCAATTGTATAGTCAAGCGTCTCTTCCATCTCTTTTTTTGACTCACCGACCGCCAGTCCGCCGATGGCATTGCCGGGAAAGTCAAGCGAAACTATCTGTTCAGCCGATGCTTTTCGAAACTCCTGATATACGGAGCCCTGCACTATTCCAAAAAGAGTCATACCGGTCGGCGATTTTGTTTCGAGTTCATTAAAATGCGCCAGTCCTTTTTTCGCCCAGTCAAAGGTACGACTGACGCCCTCATTGGCCAGTTTTTTGTCGGCCGGATACGGAACACACTGGTCAAAAGACATTATAATATCGGCCCCGATATCGCGCTGGATTTCTATCACCTTTTCGGCAAAAAAGCGATGTTCCGAGCCGTCATGATGCGATCTAAAAGTAACACCGTCGTCATCGACTTTCGATAAATCCCGCATCGAAAAAACCTGAAAACCGCCCGAGTCGGTAAGCATCGGTTTGCGCCAGCCGGTAAACTCGGCCAGCCCGCCTTTTTCTTTTATTAATTTTTCTCCGGGTCGCAGATAAAGATGATAAGTGTTCCCCAGAATTATCTCAGCTCTGCATTCCTCAAGGTCCTCGGCGGTCATCGCCTTAACTGCCCCGGATGTCCCCACCGGCATAAAGGCCGGGGTATGAAAAACGCCGTGTGGTGTCGTTACAAATCCGACTCGCGCATTGTTGTCTGTTTTATTGCAGGTGTAAGAAAACCTGTTTTTATCGTAAACATTCATTCTGTCTCGTTATTATTTTTCGCTTGCCACTTTTCCGTAGCGGCCAAGCAGTTCCGTCAGGCCGCCGCGATATTGCCTCGCACCGGTGCAATAAACCAACGGTTTCAGCTTATCAATATCAGGACGTCCCCTGGAATCAAGATATTCCTCGTCAATATGCATCGACACAATCTCAGCGACAAACATCTCATGTGTCCCAAGAATTGATGATTGCCTTATTTTGCATTCAAGATTAATCGGACATTCTTTAATAAGCGGCGCCGAAACCTTGCTCGCTTTTAGAGGTGTCAGGTTCAGCGTTTCGAATTTGTCAACATCACAACCCGATTTGGTTCCGCAGAAATCGACGACTTTCAGATTATTTTCCGAGGTCAGATTAACTACAAATTCGCCCGATTTTTTTATGATGTTATAGGAAAACCGCTGTGGTGTTACCGAAAT
>CBFCZE010000061.1:0-15582 GCA_965602655.1 uncultured bacterium | reverse complement strand
GGTGTAATTTCTAATGTAATATCGTCTTCCGCCATACCTGAAATTGAGGCAATCCCCAATTCATTGGAGCCATTGGCCAGAATCAGACTAACCTGATAATCGGGACCGGGCAGCTGCTCATCATTGGGGCCGATAACATCAAAATCTGTTATAGGCGGGGTACGGGGGTCGATTAATCTGAAATTATACATATAGCGGTTGTCACCGTCCCTTGTAGTTCTGTGATCAAAGCCGTAAATAGCATTGCCCGCCAGAGCACCGAGGGCAATATAACCATACTGCGGTATGGGTTCCAGATCATCGATTCGACCATATGAATACCAAAAATCGCCTTCAACAACTATTCCGGCCTCCGCGGTTTCAACAAGCCAAAAAATATGCCCTTCGTCGGTACCGATATATAGCCGCGGTTTGCCGTCGCCGAATTCCGAGCCGGGAAGCTCAGCGGCGCAGGTCGCATCGCCGTACATATCGGGTGTTTGAAGCAGGCTGATTGTTTCCCAATCACCGGCCATCAGTGGTGTGCCGTCGGTTTCGTGGGCGAGCGGGAAATGATATATGGTATAATCGGTCATAACTATAAACGGGCTTGGTGCTATCCCGCGGGTAATGGTTGGCATAAAATGTTCTGACCAGAGAATGGCGGCGGGATATACATCATCGGCTGGGGTGCTTAATTTTAGAGTTGTACCAAGTTGCGCGCCATTTAAAGAATTGAGCGTTAAAATTGATATAAAATATTCTTCAGATATTAAATCCCGCGAAAGGTGAAACGGGGATGGCGCGGTGCCGCGGGTTTCGCCGATTGTAACATCGGTTAAATCGATGAAAAGGTATTCTTCAGTGGCTTGTATTGGCGATGATGCCGAAAGTATAATCAAAAATAAAACCGGTATTATTAAACGGACGGACAAATCCTTACTCATTTTTGCCTCCTTGGTCATAGTTAATCTATAGTATGCGAGTAATATTGTGATACCTTTTAAATATAAACAAATTTTCACTTTACGCAAGGATTAATTGCTTGCAGCTCATCAGGATTCAATTTATTGAGGAAGTAAAAAATGAAAAGAAGGCTGATTTACATTTTGCCTAAATCGGTCGGGCCCATTAATTTTATAAACTGTTCCAGAAGCGTAGGATTGAAAGCACCCTTGTCCTGATACATCTCTTTTAGAGCCGGGAAGGAATTGACTGCCTGACGGTACGCCCGTTCCGTGGTCATGGCGTCAAAAACATCGGCAATCGCCACTATTTTACCGAACTGATGAATTTCGTCGGCCTTCAATCCATATGGATACCCGGTGCCGTTCTCTCTTTCGTGATGTTGTAAAATTGGGTAATATGAATCTTCTGGAATCATGTCGGTTTCTTTTATGATATCATAGCCCCATTTCGGATGCTTCTTTATAAAGCCCATTTCCATCGACGTTAAAGGTCCCGGTTTGTTGAGAATTGACTCGGAGACTTTTGTTTTGCCAACATCATGCAACAGGGCGCCGGTGCCGATTTTGTCAAGTTCCAGCTGATCCTTGATTCCGGAAAAACGGGCCAGCCCAATCGCCAGCGTACAAACATTTATCGAGTGAGTATATGTATGATAATCAAACGACATCATTTGTATCATACTATGAAAAGTGCTCTTACCTTTGAGAATAAACGCAACCGTATTTTCCACCATCTCCTGACTGCGTTCGATGTTTTCCTTTAAGGTAGGATTATTCAGGACATCCTTGACTAAAAGCTTGGCGCTATCGTAGATAATGCCGGCTTTGGTATTCTCGGGGATGGTACGGTCGTTTATAATTTGATGAATATTTTTTTCTATGTACTGCTGATATTTTTTCTGATTTTCTGAAGAGATATAGAGTTTATTAATATTGTTTTCAATCAGACCTTTTCGATTTTTTTCTTCAAAAGGAAGGTTTGATGCCCGATATAATACAAAACCGCCGGACTTGCTTATATAAAGGTCAAAATCGAGAATACTGTCAACCCGTAATGATTCCAGATATATTGCATGGTAAATGTCGGCTTCTACTTTTGGTGCTGTTTTGGTCGTCATTTTATATTCAATACTTTGTTTTATGGTTAAAACAGAACTTTCCCGGATATATTGTCGCTATTTATTTCACTTTTTCCGTCAGCTTATTTTCTCCAAAAAGAAGATTTATTATCTCGTCATGATAAGGGATCTTCGCTAAAAACTCAAATCCGGTATGATAATATTCCGTATCATCAGTTTTCCGGCTCCAGAGACTTCGGGCATCAACAATCAATTGATCACTTCCTTTTATTTCTCTGGGCAAATCAATTCTCAACTTAAAAATGATACCTCTTTCCAGCGCTTCTTCACTTTGAAGTCTCATACCGCCGGAATTAATGTCAACTAATTGACCGATTGACTGGTTGATATACAGGTCAATAACATCAAACTTTTTGGTTTCAGATGGTTCTCTGTTATCATAATAGTCAGCTATCTTCAGTCTTTGTGCTTGCCTTTTTTCATCCATCGCCAACTCCTTTTGAAAAATACCACATAATCAAAAATCCTATTTTGATGCAATGAAATATCCCCAGCCAAAAGATGAAAACCCCACGATGTATGATAGATTTTCGACAGATACTATATCTTCTTAACTCTCCAGAAGTCTAATTAATTATAAAATAAAAGATAATTATGGTTTTGTATTATGCGTATTATTGTGTGGCTTTTAAGGTTAGTTAAATTTATGCAAAATATAATTATGGAAGCCCTGTACTAAAATGGAACATCCTGATATTGCCAAAATGAAATTCCTAAAAATTCCAGACAAAATCGATAAAAGGTATTCCTGGAAATATGGCGTCTTCATCCAGAATATTAAAAAAAGCCAAATTGGTTGTCAAGCTTTCACCAAAAAATCTGATACCGTATGATATTATCGGTTGTTCAATTTCCGGAAATATCCAGTTCTCACTTACAAATGATAATCTTCGAGAAAATCGCCATTCCCCGCCCAATAAAACCGCCGGTCGATCAGCCATTTCCCCGGCTGCAAATCCATAACCTAACCCGACCGTAAAACTATTATCGTCTGAACCGACCGTTCCGACAAAATTGAGGACACCGATAGTAACTCCTTTATCTTTATCTTCCAAAACGGCATCTCCCGGAATTCTGATTATCAGAGCGCTGGCGGCCAGATCTATATTGCTATGAGCCTTAATGCCTATTTTGGGTGTAAGGAAGAAGAGTTGCTCATTCATTGAAAGGCCGGGGAATATTGAAAAACCGCCGCCAATAGTAATATTATCAGTAAGGCCATAGGCAAAACCGGGGAAGAAAATATAGGTATCAGATATATATCCGTCGCCCTTTTTCAGCATACGGCCGGTTGTCCCAAAATATAATCTGGTTCGATTGGGATTGGGAAACCAATATTTACCCTCTCTGAAAGCAGAGTCTTCAACTTCTTTGATTTCAACAATTTTATTGATAGAGATGGTCATTTCGCCCAAGTCAGATTGGAACTTAATTTCGTCGTCCCCAATGTCGGTGATTCGCCCGACCAGCGAGGAACCATCGTCAAGCGTGATTATCTGAGTCTTGCCTGATTCGGGAATTACCAAATCTTTTTTATTAACGCCGCCAAGGGCCGTTACCGAAAAAACAGCCATAATTAAAACAGTGAAACAGAAATACTTAAGCAGATGATTTGACATGATCGGTCCTCATGATTTTTTATTTTCGATACTTTTATTTTTTCGCTGCTTTTGGAAAGCACCTAATATTGTTCAATTGTTAATTATGAGAAGAATATCTGGAAATGTCAACAGCAAATAAAATAATAAAAAGTGAAAGTCAAAATACTATTTACGTTCGTCCGAGAATATTGATTCTTTGGCGAATTTTTGAATCCGGTCTATAATATCAAAAGAAACCGATTGAAATTTATAACCGGTTTCACAAAAACCGCTGTTTTCGTCCTGATTACACCAAATACTGGTGGCGTCGATAACTATATGTTTCCGGTCATCGACCTTGAAAGGAAAGATTATCCTGAATTTAAAATTTTTGCCCGGTTCAACAAGTTTGTTGCCGGCAATCATCATACCTTCGGAAGTTATATTATCGAGATGTCCGGCCAGATCGCCGGTGGCTTCATCAAAAACATTGACATACTCTGAGGTATATTTTCTTTTTAATTTTCTTCGCTCAACCATAACTGCGTTTTGCTAATTTTATATGTATCAAAAGAATAGCTACTTTTTATTTCGGCAATAATATTCCAACCTTGATAGAATTAATTTCGGCCGTTGTTTTAAATGAAACTAAAGGTTTTGATCAATAAGCCTGCTTTCTCCCCTCATCTGTTTGGCTCAAATCCAATTTTAGAGTTTCTTCCTCTTTGTTGCTAGAACATATATTTTGTTAAATCGTTAGTCAACAAAGTTTTCCGAATATTTTGATTGGCTATTGAGTTGTGCTGCCTGATATTAACACATAATTATAATGTATTATGTTGAATAATCAAGATTAAATTCTATAAATATAAGAGTGCAACATAATTTCAAAACCGCCGTCTATTTGATTAAAGAGAAGTAAAGGTTAATAAAATGCCAATAGCAACCAACGGTATTATCAAAGGCGAGATGCTACTTTCGCAGGCAAATCCAAAATCACTAACCGGCAAAATTGTTTTATTTCCTTTAACCAGAATTGTTATTGCAGTTCTGTTTCTTGCACCTGTTACGCTCATACATTTACTTTTTGAGACAGAAGTCTTACCCATAACCCCGGAGCAGTATAAAGCAATAGCGATTAGTATTGAGGTAATGATTGGTTTTGGTCTGTTTATTTTCTTTTATAAGCTTTACACAAAATATATTGAAAAGCGATCAGCGCTTGAGCTGTCGTTTTCACACGGCATCAAAGAATTAACTTATGGATTTGTTCTTGGTGGTGGGCTAATTATAATTCTTATTCTATTGCTGGCCTCTTTAGGATATTACAAAATAGAAAGTATTCATTCGGATTGGACAATTATTTTCAAAGGATTTTTTTCAATGGGGATGGATGCTTTTGTCGAAGAACTATTTTTTAGAGTAATTATTTTCAAACTTACCGAAGAATTTTGCGGCAGCTGGATAGCGCTTGTCGTCAGTGTTTTTTATTTTGGATTTGCTCATGCTGGGAATCCAAATGCTACCTTATGGACATCAATAGCTATTGGAGTCGAGGCCGGGATTTTGCTGACAGCAGCTTTTATGCTCACCAGAAAAATCTGGTTTCCGCTGGCGATACATTTTGGCTGGAATTATTTCCAATCCAAAATTTTCGGGGTAACCACTTCGGGTATTTCAAGTGAGGGTTTGCTTGTGCCTGCTATTGAGGGACCGGAATGGTTAACCGGGGGAATTTTTGGAATTGAAGCATCGGTTGTTGCCGTCCTATTATGTCTGGTAGTTGGACTTTTTATTCTGAAAAAGGCAGTCCAAACCAAGCAGTCCATATCGCCGGTCTGGCGGAGAAAGAAAATATTTTCAGAATCCGGTTTTCCTGAAACCGTATAATTAATATTAATTTAACCGATTAATTATTCCGGTCGGTTTGTATAATGTTTTAAGTAATTGTTTTCTCCCCATACATTGTTTTTTGAATGATCAATTTCGACTCAGACCGGATCGTTTTCGGTCCTATTATGGACTTGCCCGTTAAATAGTGCAAATAAAGTGCGAAAATATAGATGCATACCATATAGACTTGAGGTCGAGTTGGTATGTTGGGTCCTAACTTCATTGAGGAGATAAACATGCGTAATTGTTCAAAAATAGGGAAATTTACCGGATTTAGCCTTCTATTATTTTTGCTATTAATAATTGTATCTCCTTCAAATCTGCCGGCCCAGGATGTCGCCGTGGGGCAGGCCATAGCGACGGTTATGGCATCCTTATCAGTTTCCGCTGTTCAGGATTTGGATTTTGGGAATATTTTACAGGGGGTAACCGAGACTGTCACCAGAACCGATGATGTCAGGGCAGGAATATTTCAAATAACCGGTGAAAGTGCAACCAACAGTGAAGTATCGATGTATTTTCAACTGCCCGGCTATCTATGGAATTCGACCCCCGGTAGTCAGGATCGGCTGGTTATCTATTTTCAAAATACGGATTGTACTATTGATACCACCAACGGAACACCTCTGGCACCTGGTGGCGGGGCGTTGATTGGAGAAAATCCGCATAATTTGCCTGATACCGGAATCGGCGGCACCGACGGAGTTATTCGTATTTATCTGGGCGGAGCGGTCTATCCCGCCGTTGATCAAAAAGCCGGAGCCTATTCGGCAGATATTGTATTAACCGCGGCTTATACCGGCGACTGATATACTGATATAAAAAGTAAATGAAAAAATAATGATGATTAAAAGTAAATGGAGATAAAAGATGCATAATTACAAAAGATTAACCTTGATAAAAATAGCCCTGCTGGCAATTATGCCGCTTTTTATCTTTTCAGTTTCCAGTGCCCAGGATGTTACGACCGGACAGGCCGTGGCTACCGTCATGGCTATTTTGGCCGTAAGCTCGATTCAGGATCTCAATTTTGGCAATATTCTTCAGGGAGTAACGGCAACGGTGGCACGAACCGATGCGGTCAACGCCGGTATATTTCAGATTTCCGGTGAAGGCACTGCCAATAGTGAAGTATCAATGTATCTGCAGCTTCCCGATTATCTCTGGAACAGTACACCGGGGAGTCAGGATCGATTGACCATATATTTTAAAGATAGCGATTGTACTATTGATACAACTAACGGTACTCCCGACGTACCCGGGGCAGGGGCTCTGGTTGGCGAGGATCCCCACAATATTCCCGACACCGGAGTCGGCGGCAATGATAACGTAATCAGATTATATATCGGCGGAGCGGTATATCCGGCCGTCGATCAAAGAGCCGGCGCTTATTCGGCCGATATTATTCTAACTGCCGCCTATACAGGGGATTAAGGTCTCTTCGGCTATATAGGCCCTGTAATAATTTTATAAATTTCTTTTTTTTAGCATAATATTTGCTAATTATTTATGTGTTAATTATATTACGTGAGTTATCCCGGTGGGACGTGGTAACTTATGAAAATTATAATGGTAAATCTATTATGAAAATATTGAATATTTCTGCGGTTATTTTTGTATTTTTTGTATCTGTCGTGATATTGAATGCCGCTACCGTCAAAGTCCCATCGGAACAGCCAACTATTCAGGACGGAATCAATGCCGCTGAAAATTGGGATACTGTTCTGGTGGCGCCCGGAACGTATAGGGTCAATCTGGATTTTAAGGGCAAATCAATCACCGTGACAAGTGAGGCCGGACCGCTTCTAACAACATTAAAACCATATACAACCAACCTGCCTATAGTTACTTTTGAAAATAGCGAGTCGCCCCTGGCGGTTCTGGAAGGATTTACTCTAAAAGAGAGATACAATAGACCGGCCATACAGATTTATAACAGTTCACCGGTTATCAGAGACAATATTTTTACGGAGAATGACTCTTACTATGGCGGCGGGATTGTATATATCGACGGAAATTCATCCTGTACTATTCAGAGAAATCTGTTTTATGACAATCCCGGTGCCTATGTTGTTCTCTGGGAAGATTCTGATTCGCCGTCATGGATACTAAATAATACTATCGATGGCGGCCGTGAGGGACTTATCTTATGGGGATCATCGACAACCGCTTATGGAAATACGGTGACCAATTGCAATATGGGTGTCTCGGCCGTATCCAGCGCCATTACCGCCTACAATAATGTCTGGGGTAACGGCACCGATTGGATATTTGGTTCTCCGGGGCCCATGGATATAACATTAAATCCGGGTTTTGTTGATCCGGCCAACGGAAATTTTAGTCTGAGCGAAAGCTCTCCCCTTATTGATTTTGGCAATCCTGATATCAATTACAATGATCCCGACGGCACCAGAAACGATATCGGAGCAATACCGTTTGATCAACGGGTACCACTGGCGATTAATCTGCATCTGGAAAATTATGAAGTTACCAATGTATTGAATCATTACCCAACTTTTATCTGGAGCTTTTACGATCCGTTGCCAACCCAGGTTGCCTTTGAAATTGAGGTCGGTTCCGACAAGGATTGGACAGCGGCCGAAAGGTGGTCTTCGGGCGAGATTACATCGCCGGATACATTTGTTACCTATAATGGAGCGCCGCTGGATAATGGAACGACCAATTATTACAGGGTTAGAGTAAATAACGGAACCGAATGGGGTATCTGGAAAGAATCTGTTTTTAGGATTAACTCCATACCGACAGTCCCCATTCATTCATCACCTATTGGTCAGGAAATTATTTCCAGTTTTGGCGTTCGCCTGTCAATTGAAAACTCAATTGATGCCGAGGGTGATGATCTAACTTATGACTTTCAGATATATTCTGATGCCGGTATGGCTACATTGGTGGAAACTATTGAAGGAATAGCCGAACAGAATAATATTACCAAAACTGAAAAGATTTCCAATTTAGATGCTGATACAGAGTACTGGTGGCGATGCCGGGCGTATGACGCCTATGAATATTCTCTCTGGTCTGATTTGAATTCATTTATCACTCGTGCTCCATCGGTTTTCAGAGTACCGGACGACCAGCTAACGTTACAGGCCGGAATCGATGCCGCCGAGGAACAGGATACGGTTTTGGTAGCGGCCGGTACATTTTCCGGTAATGGTAACAGAGATTTAAGTTTTAACGGTAAAAATATTATTCTTGTTTCCGAGAGCGGTTCGGAAGAAACAATTATAGATTGCGGCGGCGAGACATACCCGCATCAGGGATTTATTTTTGATAAGGGTGAAGATAGTACTTCGATTATCGATGGTTTTACAATAACAAACTCTTATTCTCCGATGCTTTGGAACGACGGGGCCATAGAATGCCGGTTTTCGCCGACTATCAAAAATTGCCGGATTTCCGGAAATACCGGTGACGGAATTTTATGTTCCGGCGGCGCCTCGCCCAAAATTATAGACTGCATAATCTCCGATAACACCGGGGCCGGAATTCGGGGCGGTTGGAGCGATTTAACCATGAAGGGCTGCCTTGTTTATGGCAACGGTCTGGAAGGCTTTTACATAAATTATGGTGCCATAAATATCTCTTTTTGCACCTTTGCCTACAATACCGGAGCCGGGGTGTCACTCCAGGGCGACCCGCCCAAAATTGGTGCGAGAGCCGATGATTCGGCTATGGTTTATAATTGTATTATAGCCTTCAACGGTAACGGTTTGGAAGAGGTTTTCTATTATTCTTCGGAACTTCATATCCGATGCAACAATGCCTATGGTAATGATGAAGGGGATTGGAATATCTACGGATTCAGTGCCGGTGATGAATTTGGTAATATTTCTGAGAATCCGCTATTCTGTGATTATGACACTGACGATTTCAGTATTGCGGATATATCGCCCTGTGCACCGGATAACAATGAGTGCGCTGTGCTTATGGGAGCCCGGGAGGTTGGGTGTACTATGACCGGTGTTAATGAAGAAATTGAAATTGATCAGGTGCCGGACAGATTTGCCTTAGAACAAAATTATCCCAATCCTTTTAATCCAACGACGGTTATTAAATATTCATTGCCAATGCAATCAAAGGTTAAAATAGTCGTATATAATGTCCTGGGTCGGCAGATAAAAATTTTGGTCGATGCCGTACAGACGGCAGGGGAACATTCCGTCTATTGGAATGGTAGCGATAAAAATGAAAACAAAATAACTTCCGGGATATATTTATATAAAATCATTACTGACAATTATTTTTCATCAAGGAAAATGATTCTCTTAAAATAAAGTTCGTCGTTATCTGTTTAGCCCTCAAAGAGATAGCTTTTAAGTGAACTCTCAATAGAGTCAATAGCATCGATTGGGACATCTTCCAGTTTGAAACCGGATGTATAATAATCGTAAAAATGGCCTCTGGTATCGCGATGGCTCCAGATATTACGAGCCTTGACGGTAATCTGTTTTTCGCCTTCGATAGCGTCGGGCAAAGACAAGGCAAAGTTCGTAAGGCTATCGGGTTCATACGGTTCGATGCCGGATAATTTTAATCCGTTGGAAGATATATCAATTACCCCCCCGGCCAGATTCTGTGTTTCCTGATTAGTCAGTTTGAGATAATAAATCGGCCGCTTCCTTTTACGGTCTCTTTTCTCTGACATAATAATACTCCCTGTATTAAGTTATCTTTTTTTTGCCCTAATGACAATAAATCTATATTAAATTTATATTTTCGGTAGAAAAGATGTCGGCCATGCGAATATTTCGCGTTATTTCAAAAAAATGAGTTAGATTTCGAAATATTCGCGTTGAAAAACTGAATCCTCTCTGTTATTAAATATAATAAATTTTTGAATAAAAATCAACCCCCAAATGAAAAGATTATTTTACTCTTTTTAAATTAGAAAATAAAAATAAAACGGTTTCATTTTTGTAATAATTTAGTATATTACCTTTAGTAAAGTTATCGGCAAAATTTTTTGCCAATCCAGACATCTTGTTTATCATAAGAGCTATTTTAAAAAATATCGCGACGTACATCCGTGGTAAAATAATAGGCAAGGAGGCAGACTATGAAAACATTTGTCCTGATGACAAAATTAGCCGCCGGCGACTGTCAACCGGTTGAGTACAGCTCGAAACAAAAGGCACGGGCCAGAAGCTCTCGGGCCTGGCTGGATGAGATTAAGGGAAAATGTCCGGAAGTAAAATTCAAGGCTCATTTTGCCCTGATGGGCTATTGGGATTCAATGCATATCTATGAAGTGCCCGATGAGGAAACGGCCGCTATCGTATCGATGATAACCAGGAATTATGTGTCCCAGGTCGAAAGCTGGCTGGCATTGCCGTATGAGAAAGTTATGAAACTATCTGACAAAATTACTTCGTCTGATAACTTTTTAACGCTTTAATCGCTGACCGGTTCAATCGCGAGTTATTTTTTTGCTATACCTGCTATCAGCAATTATCTATTTTCCAATACTTTCAAATATTAAAGTATTGACCTTCTATCCGGGCGTTTATTTTTCTATAAATAATATTACAATAAATCCATATTAATAAGATCATAATACTTTTCTACTGCGTGAATATTAAATAATAAACAGCTTGCCACTATCAAATTTTTTAAAAAAATACTGAAATAATTTTGACTCAGATACGTCTATTATATATATTAAAAATAATTGATTATGATTATTTATGTTAGATTTTTACCAAAACTGGAGGATCGGAATGGCTGAAATGTCCCGAAGAAAATTCCTGAAAACGGGGTCCAAGGGAATTGCTCTGGCAACAATTCCAATTATTTTTAGGGCCAATCCGTTGGCGGCCATTATGGCGCCATCGGGTGGAGGGGCAGGATTAAAAGATTATTATGAGCATTTTGGTGTTGATGAATCGGTTATAAATCAGGTTATGGCCGCCGCTCTTGAAAAAGGCGGGGATTTCTGCGATTTATATTTTCAGCATCGAATAAATAACGATATCACTCTCGAAGATAATATTGTCAGTCGCGCCTCCACCGATGTGGCCCTTGGTGTCGGTATTCGTGTCGTTCGTGAGGATCAGACCGGATATTCATTTACCGAAGAGATTACTCCCAGGGCAATGGAAGAAGCGGCTAAAACGGCCGCTAACATTGCCAGTGGCAATAAGGATATTAAGCCAGTGGAACTGAAATTCCACAAGACGCCCAATTATTACAATGTTGAAACGCGCTGGGAGGATGTCAGAATTGATCAAAAAATCCCCCTGCTTCAAAAAATAAATGATAAGATGGTTGCTGTCGATAAAAGGGTAATCAAATCACAGGTCTATTTTGGCGATAGTAACGATTATGTCCTGATAGCGACATCTGACGGTCGGGTGGTTTATGATTATCGACCGCAGACTCGCATTTTTGCGGTTTGTACCGCAGAAGAGAATGGTCGGCGTGAAGATAACTTTGATTTGATTGGCGGACGTATGGGGATAGAATACTATACTCCGGAAAAACTTGATAAGCTGGCTGAATCAGCGGTGAGGAAAACGGTTGGTCTTTTCGAAGCTGTCAAACCTGAAGCGGGCGAGATGGAAGTCGTTCTGGCGGCTGGTGATGCTGGAATCCTGTTGCATGAAGCAATCGGGCATGGAATGGAAGCCGATTATAATCGTCGCGGTGAATCGCTGTTTGCCGACAAAATTGGCAAAAAGGTTGCCGAAGATTTTGTCAGTATCGTCGATGATGGGACCCTGCCGAATTATCGCGGTTCGCTCAATATCGACGATGAAGGCAATGATACCGGGAAGACATATCTGGTTGAAAACGGCATTCTAAAAACCTACATGCATGACAGAATCAGCGCCAAACATTACGAGGTTAGGCCAACCGGTAACGGGCGTCGTGAATCATTCAGATACAGGCCAATCCCGCGCATGACAAATACCTATATGCTTAACGGTCCGTATGAAAAGGAAGAGATAATAAAGAGTGTAAAGAAGGGCCTTTATGCGGAATCATTTACCAATGGACAGGTTAATATCGGTCCGGGTGATTTCACTTTCTACCTTAAAACAGGCCGTCTGATAGAAGATGGTAAATTGACCCGACCGGTTAAAGACGTTAACATTATTGGAAACGGACCGGAAGTCCTGAAGAATATGGTTATGGTTGGAAACGACCTCAAGATCTATACTTATGGCGGTACCTGCGGTAAAGAAGGCCAGCGGGTTCCGGTTATAGATGGCTTGCCAACGACCAAAGTTTCGGCAATTACTGTTGGCGGAGTTTCAGCGTAATAATGATTTATTAATATGTTTAAAAGATTATAGGTTTTAATAATGAATAATAAAGAAAGATTGGAATTAGCCAAATGGGCCGTACATCAGGCTCAAGAAAAAGGCGCGGATAATGCCGCCGCAAATATAGGCAAGTCTCGGCAAATTGAAGTGGAATTCAGGAACAGAAAATTAGATGTTCTTAAAGAGTCGACCAAGAATGCTCTTATTTTGTCAATATATGTGGGTCAGCGGTATTCTAACTCATCCACATGCGATCTTCGAAAAGATTCTCTTGGCAAATTTATTGATGAAGCAATTGCCATGACCAAATATCTTGGCAAAGATGAGTTTCGTTCTTTGCCCGATCCGAAGTACTACCAGGGACAACAGGACAAAGAATTATTCGTTTTTGATTCGGCTTATGAATCATTTTCCTCTGAAAACAGGGTAAGAATTGCCAGAGAAATTGAAGACACCGCTCTTTCACAGAGCGAAAAGGTGGTTGCCTGCGGCGGCTATTATACCGATTCTTACAATGAATCGGTGAAAGTTCATAGCAATGGTTTTGCGGGTAGCAGACGGACTACCGGTTTTTCGGTTGGACTGGAAGTAACTGTCTGTGATGACAAAGAGTGCCGTTCAAATGATTTTATTTTTAGAACGGTCCGGTATTTAAAAAATATTCCGGATCATAAAAAAATAGCTATCGCCGCAGTCGAAAGGGCCTTCAGCAAGATTGGGCAGAAGAAGATGGACTCCGGAAAATACGATATGCTTGTGGAAAATCGTGCCGGAACCAGACTGCTTAATGCACTTTATGGACCGATGCAGGCACGCAATATCCAGCAGAAGAATTCCTGCTTTGAGGATAAGCTTGGCGCCAAAATCGGTTCGGATAAGCTGACCATTATTGATGATCCATTTATTGAGTATGGACTCGGTTCAAGATTATACGATGGTGAGGGAATGGCAGTAAAAAAACGGGTCATGATAGAAAAAGGCGTTCTGAAATCATTTTATATCGGCAATTATTATGGCAAAAAACTCGGCTGGGAACCAACCATTAGATCGATAACAAATGCAACTTTCGAATATGGGACAAAATCTCTTGATGAATTAATCGCCCGGATGGGAACCGGCATTTTGGTGACAGGTTTTATCGGCGGTAATTCCAATTCCAGTTCAGGTGATTTTTCATATGGAATTGTCGGTCAGTATATTGAGAACGGCAAGGTCGTTCATCCAATTAATGAGATGAATGTTTCCGGCAACCTTCTGGATTTGTGGCCTAAATTGGCCGAAGTCGGCAATGATCCTTACACCTTCTCATCGTGGCGCCGCCCCAGTATGTATTTTAGGGATATTGAATTCAGCGGCGTGTAAAGCCCGCAGAATAGTACTATTTCATTCTATGGCGTGTTCTGTATATAATATGATATAAATAAGAAAATCTATTGTTTTACTTTTGGAGGAAAATTATGAGTCAAATGTCCCGTAGAAAATTTCTGAAAACCGGGGCTAAGGGAGCCGCCATGGCTTCAATACCTATTTTCTTTAAGGCCAACCCGGTGGCGGCAATATTATCATCAACCGGCGGAGAATTGACATTGAACGATTATTATAATTTTTTTAAAGTCGATGAATCAATAATTAATAAAATTATGTCAATCGCCCTAGATCGAGGCGGTGACTATTGTGATCTGTTTTTCCAGCATCGCATATCAAATACAATTGACCTTGAGGACAATCTGGTCAGCCGGGCCAACACCAAGGTTGATTTGGGCGTCGGTATCCGCGTTATCATGGGTGATCAAACCGGTTATTCCTATACTGAAGATTTAACTGTGAAATCGATGAGTATGGCGGCCAAAACGGCCGCTAATATTGCCAGTGGTACCAAAGCCATTACGCCGGTTGAATTAAAACTTCATAAAACACCCAATTACTACCTTATCGATTCACCCTGGGAAGAGATCAACACCGACAAAAAAGTACCACTTTTACAAAAAGTCAATGACCGGATGATGGTGCTGGATAAGCGTGTTACCAAAGTCCAAATATTATTCAGTGATGATAATACACATATGATGGTTGCCAACTCAAATGGCCGGATAGTTTTTGATTATCAGCCGATGACGCGCATGTTTGCTTTCTGTGCCGCCGAACAGGGTGGTCAGCGCGAAGAGAATTATTATCGGCTTGGCGGACGGTATGGTATCGAACATTACACCGAAAACAACCTGAACAGACTGGCCAAAACGGCGGTTGATCGAACAGTAACTCTTTTTGATGCGGTCAAACCCGAAGGCGGAGAAATGGAGGTGGTTCTGGCCGCCGGTGAGGCCGGTATTATCCTTCACGAGGCGATCGGTCATGGAATGGAAGCCGATTTTAACCGTAAAGGCGAATCGCTTTTCGCGGACAAAATCGGCAAGAAAATAGCCGAGGATTTTGTGACAATCGTGGATGATGGAACCTTTCCCAATATGCGTGGCACTATAAATGTCGACGATGAAGGCAACGATTCCAATAAAACCGTTCTGGTCGAGAACGGAATACTTAAAAGCTATATGCACGATTATATCAGCAGCAAACATTACGAAGTCAATCCGACCGGAAACGGGCGTCGGCAGTCCTTCCGTCATGTTCCAATTCCGAGGATGACAAACACTTATATGCTAAAAGGGCCGCATACCAAAGAGGAAATAATCAGAAGCGTTAAAAAGGGCCTTTATGCCGAAGCTTTCACCAATGG
>CBFCZE010000060.1:0-15659 GCA_965602655.1 uncultured bacterium | reverse complement strand
CCGGGAACGCCAATCAACAGGCAATGTCCAGCCGACAATAAAGCAATAAGCAACTGCTCAATTACTTTATCCTGACCGATAATTACTTTGCCTATTTCAGCTTTTATTTTTGCATAAGATTCGTTAAGTCTTTCTACTGCTTGAAGATCGCTACTATTTTCAGTCATTAATTATTATCCTTTACATAAATCGCTATATAAACTTATTGAAGCTGACCTTATTTTTTCGTTAAGGTCTCAGGCTAATTATTGAGACAACCCAAAACAGGAAAGCAAGTTGTGGACAAATCAATAATTCAAGAGTTTATCTCGACAGTCCAAATTTTTGCGGCCATTGACAATACGGAGTAATCCACATTTATCGAAAGTTATCCACAATTACACATTTGTGCGCCTGGCTGCTATATTTTAAACTTCGTCTTCTCTTTTTCCTTGTTGTCCAACGGCTTGTCGATTTTTTCTTTTTCCGGCGGCAGGAAGCCAAGATTTTTCTGGCCGTTTTTCATTTTGCATGAGCCGCAGAAAATCGCGCCCTGCTCGACAACCAGCGATTTGGTCTTGAGATCTCCTTCGACATCGGATTTAGCCTGAAGTTCCAGCTTGTCCAAAGCGGTCAGATTTCCAACCACTTTTCCGGCGACAACAACCGTCTGGCCTTCAAGATCGGCTTCCACATAGCCGGTTGTACCGACCGTAACCGTATCGGTGCAGATAACTTTACCTTTGACTGTTCCATCGACCCGGACTGCTCCCTTGACATCAAGAGTCCCGGTAAAAACAGTATCTTTTCCTATGATGGTGTTCATAATACCACCCTCATTTTTGCTTGTTGAGTATTTCATAACCTGATATATATTTTATAGGGTTAACCGGTTTATCATTTTCTCTAATCTCATAATGCAAATGAGGTGCGGTCGATCTACCGGTATTGCCCAGCAGGGCAATCCGACTGCCGACCAAAACCTCCTGGCCGATCTCGACCAGAATTTCTTTATTGTGTCCATACAGAGTTGAAATATTATTTTCATGCTCGATTATAACCACCAGACCATATACCGAGTCGGACTCGGCATGCGTCACCAGTCCGGCGGCCGTCGATAAAATGGGCGTCCCGATCTCACCGGCGATATCGATTCCGGGATGATAATCCTCGGGGCTGTCTGAAAATCCGCGCGTAATATACCCCTCAACCGGCAGCCCCTCCGGCAGGCGCTCATTCACCGGATATGATTTTTCAACTACCGCCGGCTTGGTACTGCCCATCTCGGCAAACAGAACCGAATCGGGAGGCAGTTCGGGGATCTCAAAATCGACTCCGGCCAGCCCTGAAATCCGGCTGACGACTTTTCGGGCCTCTTTCATGTTTTCTTCCAGCAGGCTCAATTTGTACTTGTACCGTTTGAGCGATTCATTTTCGGTCTGAAGCTGGGTTGCCTGCGACGCCCGCATCAAAATCTTGCCATAAAATGAAAAGAAAAAGATTATTCCAATGAGAAGAAGAAAGAAAAAGATTATGATGGTTTTAAACATCCAGGACCGGAGACGAATACCGAACTGATTTTCGACTCCATCGGGAACAATCAAAACACTATAGTATTTGGTTGGTGTCATACAACTAATTTATCTTTTTAAAAAGCTCCAGAATTCTGTCCAGATCTTCATCGCCATAATACTCAATTTCAATACGTCCCCGCTTAAGACCCGGTTTAATTTTTACCGCCGTACCCAGCAGTTGTTTCAAATAATTTTCCACTTCCATAAGAATCGGTATTCTTTTCTTCGGTATTAGCTTTCTTTTCCTGACCCGTTTTACCGATTCTTCGGCACCGCGCACCGAAAGTTTTTCACTCAAGATTCTGTCGGCCAAGCGAATTTGAGCGGTGTCAGTATCAAGGGCCAGAATAGCCCGGGCGTGTCCCTCGCTGAGCTGTCCATCTCGAATCATCTGTTTAATTTTTTCGGGAAGCGTCAGCAGACGTAAGATATTGGCCACGGCCGCACGGCTTTTCCCGACCTGCGAAGCCAATTGATTCTGGGTCAATCCCGCTTCGTCCATCAACTGCCGGAACGCCTCGGCCATTTCCAGCGGATTGAGATCCTCGCGCTGCATATTTTCGACCAGCGCCATCTGCAGCATATCGGATTCATCCTTACCTTCAAGAATTACCGCCGGAATCTTTTCCATTCCTGAAAGACGCGCCGCCCGGTACCGCCGTTCGCCGGCAATCAGGATAAATTCATTCCCTTCTTTTTTAACAATCACCGGTTGCAGAACACCCTGTGTCTTGAATGATTCCGACAATTCCCGCAGAGACCCTTCATCAAATTTCCGGCGGGGTTGTACCGGATTGGGTACAATTAAGTTTAACAGTATTGTACGGTAAGTACTGCCATCCAACATCCTGTTCTCTTCGCCCTGCGGTATTAAAGCCTCCAAACCCCGACCCAGAACAATTTTCTTATTCATCGATTCAACACCTCCCTTGTTAAGGCCATATAGTTCTCGGCGCCGGTCGACAGAATGTCATACATAATAATCGGCTTGCCGAAGCTGGGCGCCTCGGATAAGCGAACATTACGATTGATAACGGTATCATAGACGCGATTGTCAAAAAACTTGCGCGCCTCCTCGGCCACCTGACGCGAAAGATTGAGACGGCTGTCATACATCGTCAATAAGACACCGTCAATATCCAGCCCCGGGTTAAGATTGTTCTGCACCAGCTTGATGGTTCGGAGAAGCTGGGACAGACCCTCGAGCGCATAGTACTCGCACTGAATCGGAATCATCACGGCGTTGGCGGCCGTCAGAGCGTTTATCGTCAGAAGCCCCAGCGACGGCGGGCAATCTATTATTATATAGTCATATTTATCCACGATTGGCGCCAGTGCTTTCGCCAGTACCGACTCCCGCGATAACATCCCGACCATCTCAACCTCGGCTCCAACCAGGGCAATCGATGACGGCGCCACATTTAAATAAGACAACTCGGTCGTCAATATGATATCAAGCATCTCTTTTTTGCTAATTAGAACATCGTAGATAGATGAATCCGTGATGGTTTTATCAAAGCCGATCCCCGAAGTGGAGTTGGCCTGAGGATCGATATCAATCAGAAGTGTCTTTTTTTCGGCCATGGCCAGACAGGATGAAAAATTTATGGCCGTGGTGGTTTTACCGACGCCACCCTTCTGATTGGCAACTGCAATAATTTTTGCCACATCAACCTCTAAAAATTGTTTGCAACCTATTTTACGATGGGCAGATTAATAAATTAACGAAGAGATAGCAATAAAAACTTTACTTTAATTTGGAAATAATATTGATTGTCCGAACTTGTTTTATATCATCGAGATAATAACATGCCTCAATTGCCTTAAATCTGTTTATGCCGTACTTGTCATCGGTAATCATTCTCGAATAATACAAATACTTTCCATCGGAATTTAGCAACTGCAGAGCATACCGCAATATTTTCTTTTCCATCCTGACATATTTCATCAGACCGAAATCAAATGAGTTTTTATCCAAACAGGGAACAATTTCGGCCAAATCTTTATTGTGCACACTTGCCTTTAAATTAAATCTGTCAATGGCATCTTCAAGAAACCTTGCCTTTTTATCGGTCCGCTCTATCAATGCAGCTTCAATATCCGGCCTGGCAAGCATTAATACAATCGCAGGAAATCCTCCGCCAGATCCAATATCAAATATTTTTCCCTTTATATCTATTCCCAATTCAAGTGGGGCCAGGCATTCTGCCGCGATTTTTTTAAGCCCCTCCAAAGATGTTTCACGTGAAACAATATTGACTTTCTGATTATATAAAAGAACCTGCTTAATAAAAGAGGAGATTCTGGAATTTTTGTCGTACTTGGATAAGATATCCTGAGTCTGTAAGATAGGATAATTATCTATATCACTATTTGACAAGACTACTCGACCTCCATCTGATTTCTTTGTTTACTATTATATTTTCTCAAATGAATCGACAGTGCCGCAATATCGCCGGTGGTTATTCCTTCAATCCGGCTGGCCTGACCAAGTGAAAGCGGTTGGAAACGGGTAAATTTTTCCTGAGCCTCATTTCTAAGGCCATTTAACTTATTATAAGGCATATCTTCCGGAATAAACTCATTTTCCAAATGTCGGAATTTGGCCACCTCACGTTCTTGTTTCTTTATGTACCCCTTATACTTAATAAAGATTGCTACCCTCTCTTTTATAGACGCAATATCTGATTTAAAGCTTTCAGTTCTGTCTATAAGAGGCTCAATATCATCATATTCAACTCCCGGCACGGTCAGAAGCTCAGCCAGGGAAACATTTTCCCTTCTATCAAAAATATCTGCTAATTTTCCCAATTTCGACACCGAAATTACGATTTTTCGAAGTCTGGATATTTCAAACTCGGTTTCCTTTTGCAAAATTTTAAACTGAGAATAATTTTCCTTCGGAATCAAATTGTATCTATCCGCATAATCAGACAATCTGTCGCGAGCGTTATCCTCACGGAGACACAGTCGATACTCCGCCCGCGAGGTAAACATTCGATAAGGTTCGGTAGTTGATCGGGTGACCAGATCGTCGATCATCACCCCAATATAACTTTCGGCTCGATCCAGAATCAATGGTGGTTCTTTGTCGATTTTAAGCGAGGCATTTAGTCCGGCTACCAGCCCTTGTCCCGCCGCTTCTTCATAACCTGATGTGCCGTTTATCTGTCCGGCAAAATAGAGATTAACGATTAGCCTGGTTTCCAGAGAGTTCTGTATTTGAAAAGCCGGGCAATAGTCATATTCTATTGCATAACCCGGCTGAGTTATCTCCACATTTTCAAGCCCGGTAATTGTTCTTATCGCCCTGAATTGAATATCCTCCGGCAACGATGTCGAAAAACCGTTTGGATATACTTCAGTGCTGTTCCTTCCTTCCGGCTCCAGAAATATTTGGTGCCTGTCCCTCTGGCCGAAACGATATATTTTGTCCTCGATCGATGGGCAATACCTCGGCCCGGTAGATTTTATCTGCCCGGAAAACATCGGCGATTTTTTAAGATTAGCCTTTATTATCTCTTTGGTTTTATCCGCTGTGTATGTTAGAAAACAGGGAACCTGTTCTATTTCAAAAGGTTTCGTCGCATAAGAAAAAAATGGAATAGGCTCAATTCCGGGCTGTATTTCACAAAGACTATAATTTATAGTGGTTCCGTCAAGACGGGGAGGGGTTCCGGTTTTTAATCGTCCAATCTCGAAACCGAGCGAACGAAGAGAGTCGGTCAGCTTATATGCCGCCTTTTCCCCCATTCGTCCCGCCTTGATTTTCTTTTCACCAATATGAATCAATCCGCCAAGAAAAGTCCCTGAGCAGACAATAACAGCTTTCGAGTATATTTTATCACCAGTATCCAGCTCGACTCCAACAGCTTTTCCATTTTCGACTAAAATCGAGTCGGCCGCGGCCTCAATCACTGAAATATTGGAATCATTATTTATAAATTGACAGATATATTGATTATAGGTCGCTCTATCAGCCTGGACCCGGGTTGACCATACGGCCGGACCGCGTGATAGATTAAGTTTCCGAAACTGAATTCCGGTCGCATCGGCCGCTTTTGCCATCAAACCGCCCAGGGCATCTATCTCTTTGACTATATGAGATTTCCCCAGACCGCCAATTGACGGATTACACGACATCATGGCCAGCTTTGTTTTATCCAGACTGACCAATCCGACCACTTTGCCAGTACGCGAAGCGGCCAGAGCCGCTTCCACTCCGGCGTGTCCACCGCCGATAACCAATATGTCAAAATCCGGATGTTTCACGTGAAACTTTTATATATTCTTATACCTTTTTACTTACCGATACAGAAACGAGAGAAGATATTATCAAGTATATCTTCGGTATAAACCCGTCCTGTAATCTCATCGATCTCATTTACCGCCTGACGCAACTCAAAAGCTGTCAACTCCGGAGAGATTTCTTTTTGAATACCCTTTTTTAAAGCCTTAAGATATTTCAATGAGCCGGTCAATTTTTTCTTATGTCTTTCAGAGGTTACCACCAATTGATCGGTGAGATCAGGCATATTTTCATTTACCAAATCAATCAAATCACTTCTCAACGTCTTTAATCCCGTTTTGGTCTTGCAGGAAAATGGCAAACCCCGGTTTCTTAAACCTTCTAAAATCGAAGGAATTTCTTTTATAATCATTTTGCTGATCAGATCTGTTTTATTCAATACGACAAGAACGTTTTCAAATTTGTCAAGCCCCTTTATATCTAATTTTAATGTCGATTTCCAGCTTTTTATTGATAAATCAACCATCCAGATAACCAGATCGGCTCGCTTCATTTCAATCTCGGCAAAAAATTGACCGCTCTTTTCAATATCAGATGCTGATTTTCTAAACCCGGCAGTATCAGTCAACGACACTGCCATACCGTTAAGTTCTATCCATTCGGTCAGATAATCGCGAGTCGTTCCCGGAGTCGATGTCACTATTGCCCGGCTTTGATTCAGGAGTAGATTAAAAAGGGAAGATTTCCCGGCGTTGGGCCGTCCCGCAATTGCGATTTTGTAACCCTCTTTGATTATCTTACCGGATTGATAGGAATCTATCAGCTTCTTGATATTACTTATAAGAAAATCAACGGATTTTAGCAAATTTTTCTTTTCGGCAAGTTCCAGATTCTCCTCCGGATAATCAATCGATGCCTCAATTTCTCCGAGTAACTTAACAGCCCTATCTCTAAGAATATTAATATGTTGCGACAATTCACCCAGGAGATTGTCACGCGCCGACCGGTATGAATATTCTGTCTTGGAGGCTATCAGATCGGCCACCGCTTCGGCTTTGGTCAGATCGATTCGCCCGGCCAGAAAAGCCCGCCTGGTAAACTCTCCCGGTTCGGCCGGCCGAACATTATATTTATATATCTCCTGCAATATCTGTTTTAAGACAAACTGCCCGCCATGACAAAATATCTCGGCTTGATCCAAACCGGTATATGATTTCCCGGCCAGCATCTGCACCATCGTGACCTCATCAATTATATTTTCGGAGTCATCTAAAATAGAACCGTAATACATCACAAACGGTTTTAGAGTGGAAATATTTTGCCCAAACGGCCTGAATATTTTCTTGATTACCTGTTTTGAACTTTTGCCGGAAATTCTAATAGCGCCTATGCCGCCCTCGCCGGGCGGTGTAATAATCGAAGCTATCGTTTCTTCATAAAAGCTTTTTGATTTCTTTTTTAGATTTTTTTTTTCATATCTAATCAATTTTACTTCTTTTTTACAGCGACCTCGGCGGTTTCCATTTGCGGTCTTTTGAAAACTAGCTGCTCAATCCAGGAGAATAACGAAAAACAGGTCCAGTATAAAACCAGTCCGGCCGCCGCTTTATAGAAGAAAAAGCCCATCATAAGCGGCATCAGATATATAAGCATTTTATTTTTGGGATCGGTCATAGTCATTTTCTGCTGGACAAACATCAAGCCGGCCATAAGGATAACCAAAATTATATATGGATCGGTAATCGATGTTGCTCCGCGGGAAAGATCGTCCCACCAGAAAATAAATGGCGCCTGGCGCAGAAGAATGGTCGATCGAAAAACTGAAAACAGCGCAAAAAACAATGGTAACTGCGGAAGATACGGCAGACAACCCGAAAGCGGATTGACACCATGCTCCTTATACAGTTTCATCATCTCTTTATTTAACGCCTGTGGATTTTTCTTATGTTTTTTCTTCAACTCCTCCATTTTCGGCTGAAGCTCCTTCATCGCCATCATCGATCTGACCGTTTTCTTAGACAGCGGCAGCGTTATTACCTTGACAAGGAGGCCAAATAGTATAATAACAAAACCATAGTTGGGGATAATCTGATACATCCTCGGCAGAAGCCACATTATCGGAATCGCAAAAATCTTTATCAGCCAGCCGACAACCGGTGTGGTGCCGATGTCGATAATATCGACAACGTCATTATTGAAATCCGTCAAGATTTCATAATCCATTGGTCCGACAAAAACCGAAAAACTATCAACAAAAGTCGGCTCATACGGCATTTCCATTGTTATACCGATTGCCAACTCCTTGCCGTCAACCGAACCGTCGGGCATCGCAACCGGCTTTTCAATACCACTCGCTTTAACTCCGCTTCCAAGTCTTGATCGGGGCACCAGAATTGCTGAGAAAAACTTTGATCTTGTTGCCGCCCATTTTGTTACACCGCTGTGAGAGGCGGCAAATCGGCCGTTGTCATAATCGTCAAATTTAATCCGCTCGGTACCCATCATAGCCATCGCCCAGAACGACGTATAGTCGTCCTGGATATTCAATTCGGTCGGCTCAAGTCGATTGTTCCATTCAATTGAATACTCCCGCTCGATACCTAACTCGGACCGCCCGGTAAACTCTATAATTAAATCATAATCGTAGCGGTCCGGGTAGAACCGATATTTTTTAGCAATTACACCGCCGTTTTCTGACTGAAAACTGTAAGAAATTTCAAACGGCTGATTATCGACCGTATACTGTCTGGCCGGAAGGGAAGAGACAAACGGCAGACGCCCATCAGTTAAAGCCCCGCCCTGAAAAACAAATTCAGGGGTGGTCGTTTCACAATCCGGCAGCATTTGGATTGGCAAACCTTCCTGATCGAGATATTTTTTAAGTTTAAACGAGACCGGTCCGCCGCCATAATTGGTCATAACAATCGACCAGACATTGGTTTCGATATATATGCTTTCAACGGAAACATCGGCGACAGCCTCACCAAGGGAGACTGCTGGAACAGTTGAATCGGTTAAATCTTGTGCTTCATCAGTTTCGGACGGCGTCGTTTGAGTTTGCGTAACCGGTTGTTGTTCTGTTTCTTGTGCGTATTGCTCGGATGTTTGCGGAGGTTGTTTGGGAGGTTCGATTAACCCTAATCCGGTCATAATCGGCATCCAAAAAATCACCAACAGGCCAAGGGCGATAACCAAAATTATAGTATTTTTATCCAATTTTATATCTCTTTATCCCTAAAATGTTATTTGCTACTTCCTGTTTTTTTCTTTCGATTTTTTCCGGGACCGGATCATAACCGCCGTCATGCCAGGGATGGCATCGGAAAATTCGTCTGACGGCCAGAATCAGTCCGTCTATTACTCCATGTTCCCTCAAGGCATCCTCGGCATAATGCGAGCAACTTGGATAATAGCGGCACTGATTGCCGATAAAAAGCGAGAGGGTGTGCCGATAAATCTGAATCAGCAGCAGAAAAGGGTAAACTAATATGGAATTTTTCCGGTCAGCCATTTTTTTCTGTTTAATTCTATTTAATTGAGTTAAATATTTCTCTTAAATTTTCCCGCAAAGATTGATGGGTCACCTCATCGGCCGACCCCCTGAAACGTATCACAATGCCGCCCCGGACGTTACCTTCTTTATGAAGTTCCCTTAGATCTTCCCGAAGCCATCGTTTGAGCCGGTTTCTTTTAACCGCATTCCCGGCTTTTTTGGGGATAAGATATGCCCCGGCATAATTCGTTTCCAATCCGGGAATATCTTTATCCTGATAAATGGTCAACCTGCCGGAGGAGAATTTTTGTCCGGAATTAAGCAGAGTTTGAATCATCTTTTTGCTTTTCAGGCTGTGACGAGACAATCTATTTCTTTTTCTTAACCGAAACGGTCAGTCTTTTTCTACCTTTTGCCCGGCGATGCGAAAGAATCGCCCGCCCCGATTTTGTTGCCATCCGTTTACGAAAACCATGATCGTTCAATTTCTTCCGATTCGATGGCTGGTATGTCCGTTTCATAAATTTTCAACTTTCATTCTATAAAATCACAAAAAATATAAATACATAAAAAATACAATCAATTAATATACTCTATTTTGCCCATCCGTCAAGCGAAATTAGAGGATAATAATCATTATGTCAATTTATTTAATATTTGCCCTTCTAAGGCAGATTTGAATAATATTATCTCCAAATTGTTTTGGGATAGATAATGATTTCAAGGAAAAAAGCGGAACCACTAAAGGGCACCGCCTTGCAATACTTGCTCTCGGCCTTTTTTATTAATTAATTTTAATAAGATTTTCCAGGATTATTTTAATAACAGCATCTTTTTGGTTTTAGATTGATCTCCAAATTTGAGCCGATAGAAATAAACACCTGATGAAACTGTTATTCCATTTTCATCGGCCCCATCCCATGAAATTTGCACCGAACCGGCCGGATCAATACCGCTTATTGTTCGAACTTTTTGTCCGGATATATTGAATATATTAATAGTCCAACGACCGGATTTATAAAGCCCAAATTCTATCATGGTTGAACTATTAAAAGGATTGGGATAATTCTGGGAAAGAGATATCTGTTCAGGTATCCTGATAATGGAAGTTTTGTATGTTAGAGGTTCGCTAAAATAGCCGGCAGCTTGTGACGAAATCAATTTTGGCTTGCCACCACGATGAGATATCTTCAGCACTCTATTTTCTCCTGCCGGAATATTTTTATTTTTCTCAATACTATATATTAGCGCCTTCAATGTATCTCCGGAAAGGTTGGTTTTCATTTCCATATCAGGTATGGAATTGTCCAAAGATATTTGATATGGGTGGTTTATGTTCGTAAAGGTCAACAGCATTGCTCCCAAGGGGATATTAAAAGATGATTCAACAATTAGAAAGTCGGAAAATTCGGAAATTGTTAATACACCGGTACTGTCCGGTTTAAGTTCTATCATCGAAACAGCGTCCACTGTAAAAAGTCTGGTTAAATAGACGAAATCTTCTATTGTAAGAGGAATTCCATTAGAATTAACATCGGTTGCGGCCTTCTGGCCTTCTATGTTAATTTTGAAAGCATCCAGTCCATAAACAAAGTAATTTGAAAAGACCACTAAATCGGCAACACTACCACACATTCCATCCAAATTAATATCACCGCGACAATCCCAATCCCCACAGGTAATTTTTATTCCCCCATTTTTAAAATCGATGAAGCGTTGAGGGGGATTCTCAGGGTTTATTTCCAAACATTCTTCCGGAGCACCCAAATGGGTTGGAAATGATGAATATATATCAGTAATTGGATTATATGGCCCTCCGGTTGGTGCTAAAACATCTCTTGATATCGCCTGTATAATAGTTTGAGTATATCCAACGTCCTTTTCCATCGCAATACTATTGTCCGTGCAATCTGTCCAGAAAAAGCTGATTGGCACAAAGCTGCATTCAAGCGTGTAATCATTGCTCACAAAAAAATCAAACGTGAAAAGCACGGTGTTTACGGGCAAAATTTTAACTCGTCCGGTAATTGGATCTATAGTCGGGTGATGTGTCCCGTCATTTTGGTCAGCTATGCTGATAATTTGAATAAGCCCCGATGGGCAATCGTCACCACAATTGTTTACAAATCGATAAGTGAAATATTCCCATTCATACATACCTGGAATTGTATATATTTCCGGATTGGGATAAGCACCATATGCCATAATGGATGTATTGTCATAGGCTATTAGAAAATCATAACCAAGCATTACCTCACTGCCGCAATCTAAGGTTACATCGACGTAGGCATGTTTCCCCGGAATTACGCCAATTCCAAAGAAATCCGGCCCTCCTTCGTGCCCGTCCTCATATTCAATTTTGATTTCATACGGCTCAATTTCGCTAAACCTATAACATCTGAACGTGATCTGGCAGTATGCCATGGCATTGTGATTATCAAAGGCTCTAATAGAAAATACAAAGTCATTGTGTTCATCATAGGATGTCGGATAAAAGGTGAGAAAATATCCGTCAAAGATATAATCACCGTCTGGTTTTGGCCAAACCGATACCGTGACTTTTGTGACCGAATCACCATAGTCATAATCATAAATATCAAGAATAGCAGTGCCAATACCATTCGGCTCAACCTCAATTATCGCGCCGCAATCGCCCTCAATTATTGGCGGATTATTAGCTTCGGCTATCAGAAAGGAAGTTAAATAGCAGAAGAAAAAAAACAAAATAATCAGGCCATAATTTGATCGGCTTTTCAAAGGGCAAGTGAACATCTCGAATTTATCCCTCAATGTATCCTAACCTGATAAAAATATAATAAAATACCCTGACTTGTCAAGCTATTTACAGCGGGACTTTAGTCTCGCGCGGCAGATGAGATTGCCATGTTATTCCGATCAAAGGTGGGGTGGCCAATCATTTTTGGCTTGCTATGGTAGGTTTCCTGTCAATATATTTAATCTACCCTTCTCAGCCAGACCTGGATAATATCATCCCCGAAGATTTCTTCGGGGTATGTGCAGGCATGGAGTTCAGAAAATCCTGACTTTGCCAGCAGGCTGTCCATTTCATCTATGGAATAATATGCAAAATATCGCGGCGAGCCGCCATACGATTTGGGATTAGCCTCCAATCCCTCGCCGCTCCCCAGTTTATAATTTATACCCAATACTCCATTTTTCTTTAGGACCCGCCGGAACTCTTTGAACACTTTTCCAACATCTTTTTTGGGAACATGATAAATCGAACCGCTCGACCAGATACCGTCGAAAGAGTCATCTTCGAATTCAAGTTTTGTCATATTCATTACTTTGAAATTACCATCGGGATAATATTCTTTCGCTTCGGCTATCATGCTTTTCGATAAATCTATACCGACAGATTTGCCGCCGTTTTTATCTATAAGCAGACAGTGCCGGCCGTCGCCGCATCCGACATCGAGAATACGCGGCGTTTTTTTATTAGAATATGACAGCGATTTTCTGATGTACTGTTCTTCCCAGTCGAGATATTTTTTCAATCGCGTCCTTTTGCAGTACAATGGTGCGATTTTATTGTATGTTTCAATGGTTTGACTGACTTCATTCATAAATTTCTCCGAAATCGTTTAACCGAATATATAATGGTTATACGATTTGAGCCGGTATTGGTTTCCAAATTGATAACATAGAATTTCTCTATTATCAATTTGCCGTGAATTAATTAATACTATTTGGTTTGTTTCCATGATATTATTAATTACAATATATTTCGTACCAATTATTATCAAATAAATGCAGAAGACCGTCAAGAGAAATAACAATTATTCCTTTCGTTTGTAGCAAAGAAAGGTTATGGTGTCCACTTTCGCATAGCAAAGGAAATAATTTTCATAAAACCGCGGATCCTGCGACATTTCAAAATCGGAAAGGAACCATGGTTTTTCGATAAATGTCCCTCGTGCCGGCCCGACGATAATATAATTCGGTTCCCGCGAAAGGACATAGGAACCGTCACCTTTGAAATGACCGGGGATTGTTTGCCTGTCGATTTTTATTTTCTTAATGTCCCTTTTAGCTATGTGAACATCGTTTAATCCCAGCATATCGATAAACATATGATTGGGCGCATAATATGGAGTCGCTCCGGCCGTATTAAGGGCTATCAGTGAGCCGGGCGGAAAATTGTCATTGATATATTTCCCGACCCTGGCGGCAACATAATCCTCGGGATTCATTAGGCGGGCGCTGGTACAACTCCAGAAAAACTGCATCATTATCAGGGTAAGAACGCAGGCGTAGATGGCAACCAATTTTAATAGAGATACTTTTTTGGTGAAGGGCGCAATCATCATAAAGAGTAGAATAATAGATAGTGGAATCAAGGGAAGAAGATGCCGGAAAGAGTGCATATAATCACCGCCGATATAGATAATGTATAAAAGATAAAGCACTATCAATGAAAGAAGGTAAAGCATTTTGATATCAAAGTGACGCTTGAAAAGAGAGAATGGAAGTATAATTAATAGCATGATGAAAATAAACGGCGGCGCGACAATATATGAGTAAATATAAAGGATACCGTTCCAGATCCTTTCCACTGCGAAACCGGTTGCCTTTACATAATAAGTCATCGGCAAAAGCTCTCCATAGTAGGTATAGCGCCAGATGAAATACGGCAAATAAATAACTACCAGCGGAATCAAAAAATAGACGGCCTTCGATAAAACCGGGAGCCGATTAAATTTAAGATATAATATCAGATACAGTAGGCTTCCCATCCAAAAGAGCAGACCGTCCGGTCGTGTTAATCCGGCCAGGACGAAAAACAAGGAACAGACTATCAGATCAGTTCGCTTTATATTCTCATTCAGTGTGAATAAAAAATAGATTGCTCCAATCGTTGCAAGTGCGGCGAACAGAGGCCCTTCGAGGCCTCCGTAGATCCAGCTGATCATGGGTGAAGTATTAATTGACAGAACAATGGCAATCATCGCCATGCCCCATCGCCCACGCCCAGCCTGTTTCTTTAACAAACTTCTAAGAAACAGAATGATAAAAATGTTCATGGACAAAAATGCCAGGCCGTTGACCAACCGCGACGCGAATACCAGATCTATTCCGGTCAAACCGACCAAACTGATAAGAATAATATGCAAAAAATTGGTGTAGCCTTCCACTCTCTGGCCGAGATTCCACACCAGCTCGTTGCCACTCAATAGATTATGGGCATAACGAAGAGATATATAAGCGTCATCAGTGTAAAATTCACGATGAATGTAAAACAGGTAGGCGCAGATTATAATACCAATAATTATAAAAAGCGTGTGAATTCGTTTTGCAGATACAATATGACTGTAGTTCATAGTTTAAAAAACCTATTCCCTATCATGCATGGAACATTAAGCTATATATAATTTAGCTGATATTTTGTCAAGAATTGTTACTGCATGGAAATCAAAAATGCGCGCAGTTTTACCGGTCCCCTGGATTTTAATGAAGGTAAGGAGAACGGAACGCCCGCCCGTTACCGAAAAAAATAATCTTGCTTCCTAAGTAATATTAATTACATTATATTATATACGGTATCATTATCCTAATAGCAAAGGAGGGAGTATTTTCAAATGAAAAACTTAATGTGCCTTACAATTATCATGTGCATGATGACTATTTTTTCATGTGACAGTGATAATTCGGTTAATTCAAATAATGAAGTGGTGGTAGGCTCCGGGACCATTACTTCAGAAGTACATACATTGTCAACATTTCATACCGTTGTGCTGGTGGGTACCGGTGAAATCAATATAACAAGCGGTGCCGAACAATCGGTTTCTGTTTCTACCGATGATAATGTCCACCAATATCTTTCACTATCGGTCAGCAACGGCATACTAACTATAGAAACCGAAGAAGGTATCTCTTTTCGCAATGTTACAATCGACTATAATCTGACCATGACCGACCTGGCAAAAGTATCTATAGTTGGGGCAGGCAATGTTTCAATTCCCAGCGGCTTCGAAGCGGATCTGGTGACTCTTGAACTTATCGGCGCCGGGAATTTTAATGTTGAATTATATGTCGACAGTTTGACCACCAATTTAATTGGAGCCGGTAATTTCCTGATAGAAGGTACTGCATATAAACATAATGTTGTGCTTGCCGGTGCCGGAAATATTATTTGTTATGAGCTGGAGACATATTTATCAAATGTAACACTGCCCGGGGCAGGCACAATCCAGGTTAATGTTGCCGGGACATTGACGGCCCTGATATCCGGAGTCGGGTCGATATATTATCGTGGTCAGCCATCAATAGACGTTACCATAACTGGTGTCGGCAGTGTTATTGACGCCAATTAAAATGGAAATAATTATTAGCCGGGGTGCCC
>CBFCZE010000059.1:0-15717 GCA_965602655.1 uncultured bacterium | reverse complement strand
GGAGATATGGTAACCGAACCGGGAATAATTGAACTTCATCCGCCGGATCCCTGCGTTCCACCAGAACCATGCGGCACGTACCCGGCAATCGTTCTTACTGCCGATGAGGTCAATACTAAACTGCAGTTACATCCACCGGAACCGTGCGTTCCGCCCGATCCTTGTGATCCGCTCGGTCCGGCATTTGAGCTTGTTGCAGATGGTGAAACAAATTTGCTGACTATTAGCAAACCACCGCCCGATGATAACAGACCGGCGATTAAATTGATGGCAAATAATGAAAACAAAATTGATCTGTACTATCCTGACGCCGATACAGACGAAGGTGTCGTGCAAATGGGTGTCAGTGAAGCCAAGGGTAGTTTTGTAGAACTTCATGGCGTCCAACCATTGACCGTTACGAGAGTTATGATGGGCGGTTCCCCAACTGACACTGGCTTTGTACGGCTATTTGGCGGCCCTGATGGTTCTGAATACAAACTGCTTGAATTGAACAGCCACACCAATACCGGTGGAGCAATAAAGTTTTTTGATACCGAAAATATTGATGGTCGTGAGTTATTATCTATTAATTGTTCGCCGCCAACCAGAGGTGAATATGGGTGGGGTATTTATGGCTTTAATCCGCAACCGGAACCGCCCGGTATTCCGGCCCTGGAAATCGGTATGGATTTTGACGCATCGTCTCCGGAAAATTATTTTAAATTGAATAATCCAATATCTGCATATCTGGATGAGCCGCTAATGTCTATGACTACTAATACAACCAATGGGGCGCAATTTAAGATTTTTGATTTAACGCCCAGTATCGGTACACCAAGCAGGGAATTACTGTCTATAGGGAATAATGGGCCATCAGAGGGAATCGCTATTTATGGCTTTAATCCCCAGCCGGAACCACCCGGACATATCGCTTTTGAAATTTTAACCGAATCTTCGCGAGGACCGGGAGGACGTCTTGCGGTTTATGATACCGATGATGCCAGCGTTGAATTATCAGGTGGTCTTATGCAAGTGGGGCATAAGGATGATGTTAATTATCCCGCCGGTTCCATGGAAGTGACTGCCACATCGAGTCAATTAACTCTAACCGCTGAAAGCTCGGCCGGTGACCCGCCGGTTATAACGATGTTTACAGGTCCCGATGGCGCCAAAGCAGGTATTGGTACTACCAATCTGACGCATGCCTTATGTGTTGTTGGCGATATTGCGCTGACAGGCGATGTAGTTGCCTATACTGAAACCAAATTAAAGACAAACATTGAGCCTATCGATAATGCATTGGAAACGATTAGTGCTTTAAATGGCGTCAGTTATGACTGGCGAGAAGATGCCGACAGCAAATTGAGATTAACGAGTCGGCGCCAGATGGGCCTATTGGCTCATGAGGTCGAGGCAGTGCTGCCTGAGTTAGTGCACCATGATGCCGATGGCAACCGCATGGTTGCCTATACCAAGCTGACAGCCGTCTTAATCGAGGCAATCAAAGAGCTCAAAGCTGAAAACGACTTATTTAAGAGTAGACTGGAGAAAATAGAAAAGGGATTGAAATAATTTAAAAATTGATATTAGGGAGGAATATCATGATACCGTTCTCAGTTCAGGAATTTTTGGCGGTATTGGAGAACTATAATCTGGCAATCTGGCCACTTCAGATTTTTGCCTATATTCTTGTATTGCCAACCTTATTTTTCTCTTCTATTTCAAAGAGATATTCAATTAAGATTGTACTGGCAATATTATCATTTTTCTGGCTTTTTACAGGGATTGTGTTCTGTTTTATATATTGGGCACCTTCTCATATTTTTGGTTATATCTTTGGAATATGCTGCGTTATTCAAGGATTATTATTTCTTTATAGTATATACAAATCTGATATAACCATGGGCTCACGAAATATATCCCATTTATTTATTGGAATATTGTTTGTTCTCTATGCGATTATTGGATATCAGATATTTGGCTATTATATAGGCCACATCTATCCAAAGTTTTTTGCTGTTGGCCTTGTACCTTGTCCAACGACGATATTTACCTTTGGGATTTTTCTAATAATTGGCAGTAAGATTCAAATAAAATATTTCATTGTACCTTTAATTATTTCCCTTGGAGGAATTATGGCGGCATATAATGGTATATATGAAGATATAGGATTGGCTATTGCAGGGATTCTAGGAACCATTCTAATAGTACAAAGAAATGCACAAGCAAAAGGAGAAGAAATAAGAGCTTTATAGTAAAGAAGGTAGAATCTATTAAAGGTACCGCATTACAACCCTGACATCGTAGTTTAATATTATATTCAACCTGGATATCGAAGTGATATAATATGGAAGAAGGGAAATCTGATGAAAATATTTATTACGGGGGGAACCGGTTTTATTGGATCGCATCTTGTTGAGCGATTGATATCATCTGAGCATGAACTAATATGTCTGGCCCGAGAAACAAGCAATGTGCAAAGATTAAAAGAATTGGGTGTGAACATAATAACAGGGGATGTGACCGATAAAAATTCTCTGCTTGAAGGTATGCGGGGATGCAACTGGGTTATAAACCTGGCCAATATTTATACCTTTTGGGAACCTGATAAAAAAATCTATACCAGGGTTAATGTCGATGGTAACCGAAATGTTATGGAATCTGCGCTGGAAACAGGTGTGGAAAAAGTAGTCCATATAAGTACGGGTGGTATTTATGGCAAGCCCCAGGACGTACCCTTCAATGAAGAAAGCCCGGTCGGCCCCGTTCGCTTCAGTGAGTATTTCGAAACCAAATATCGGGGCGATCTTATCGCCTGGGATATGTATGAAAAAAAAGGATTACCGCTGGTTGTGATATATCCAAGCGCTGTGCTTGGTGCCGGAGATACCAGGGCGAGCGGCAAATACCTGAAGGACCTGATTAATCGACGTCTTCCGGCCACGATATTCCATGAGTCTATTTTAACCTGGGTTCATGTAAAAGACGTGGCCGAGGCCATCATTCGAGCAGCAGAAAAGGAAAATAACATCGGCGAAAAATATCTGGTTGGCAAATTCCAGATGTCACTAAAAGAAATCAATAAGCTGGCCGGCGAAATCTCCGGTGTTCCCCTGCCGAAGTTGCGTCTGCCAGATTTTATGGTAGTAATCAATTCGATACTCCTTACGTGGCTGTCCGGCATCACAAAAAAACCGCCGATGTGGGGGTTGTCCAGGGATCAAATAAGGGTGATGAAAGAGGGTTTCAGAATTGACGGTAGCAAGGTCGAGAGGGAATTGGGTATTGCCTATACACCGATTCGTATTGCAGTTGAGGAGGCAATCGTTTCTTACAAAAAGGAATCCTGAACCAGGTTTCTAAGGTGCCTGATAATATTGTCTTGCTTCCGGAAGCAGTTCCTTGATTTGATTAATTCGTTTGGTGTCGGACGGATGAGTACTTAAAAATTCAGGAGGTCCGCCACCCTGCTTCAACGAAGCCATTCTTTGCCAAAAGTCAACCGCCTCATCAGGATTATATCCGGCCAAAGCCATAAATATCAAACCCAGATGATCAGCTTCCGATTCATGCAGTCGGCTATATGGAAGTATAGCTCCCAGTTGGACACCGATACCGAAAGCGGTCTGAAAAATTGCCTTGGTTTCTTCCGGTTTGTTTTTTAGAGCCTCGGATAGAGCTACCGAACCCATGCTGGCTAGCATTCCCTGGGTCATTCGCTCATTGCCATGATTGGCGATAGCGTGGGCAATCTCATGACCCATAACCACAGCCAGACCGGTTTCATCCTGCGCAATCGGAAGAATTCCTGTGTAAACAACAACTTTTCCACCCGGCATACACCAGGCATTTATAAGAGAATCATCGACAAGATTAAATTCCCATTGATAACCCTGCAGGGAAGAGGCCGAGCCAATCTTTGTCAAATATTCTTTTACCGCATCTTTGATTCTATTGCCGACATTTTTTACCATAGCGGTAGAGCTTGCATCGGTACTCAATTTGTGTGTTTGCATAAATTCCGAGTATTGCTGAAAGCTTAATGAATTTAGACTCGAGGTCGGTACCAATGTGAGTTGTTGACGTCCGGTTACCGGCACTGTGGCGCAGGATAGCACAAGAAGTGAAATCAGTAGAATAGGTACTATAATTATTGGGTATCGCATTTTTAACCTCCTTTATTTCATTTTAATAATTTTACGTTAATTGTATTAAATTTGTAAGATTATATGTCAATTATCAACTAAAATAATGCTATGCATCTACGGCTAATTATTTGACTTTTAAAAATTAAAATAAAATTTATTTGTTATTACGATTTACTGCAAAATGTTTGCTGATTGCATGAATAAAGAAATCTTTATTCACTATTCCCTGATAGCGCAGTTTTTTTAGTATTTCAATTATTATCTCTGCCGTCATATCTGCGGTCCGACCCAGAAGTTCATGCAATTCACGAACTACATAAAAAGTTAGGTCTTCTTTTTTATATTTAACCGACGGCAAAAAAGTCTCAGGGCTGATACTGCCGACGGCGAGATTGCTGGCCTTACTATATCTGAAGACAATATCGAGCTTATCCCGGAAATTCAGACCAAGATTCTGATATAGTCCACCCAAAAAGATGAAAGCTTCGGCGATAGTTAACGATTGGACCTTTGGGTCAAAAATGTCCGGTTTGTTATGGATCGATTCAGCCGTTACATTTCTGGCGTAAAATATGCCGCTTTCAGGTACATAAATCCAGAAGCCAGAACTATCGTTATTATTACTTCGACTTTTGATGCAATCATATTGTCTTTCATTTATTTCCATATGCGATGTTTCATTTTCCGGCGGATATAAAATAAAAGAGCGGTTTTGATATTCAGTCGAGGCTGATTGCAGGGAATTTTTAATGCGGGCAAGATTAATATTGTTTGGATATACAAGCGGTTTGCAGAGAAGTTCGAAATGAAGATACCTGTTTTTTTCCTTTAATTGACTATTCTTTTCAGCCTCAATTCTAAATGAATCCATTAGATCAAATAATTTTTTGCGACCAATAAATTCTTTGGAGGAAGATTTTTTTAATTCGCCGTTCTTTGTTGGTGCTTCGTTCTTCCTGGGATTTAGCATCTGCCTGAGCTGATTGACCAGTTTCTCCTGTCCCTTGACGGCGAACTTCTGCAGGTATTTATCAATATCTTCTCGGTATTTTCTATCCAAAACAATTATCCCATCTATATATATAAAGCCCTAATATAAGAAAATATTTTGGAAACAATTGCAAAATATAAATAATATTTGTCGGTTGTGATTGTCGAAGGCAAATTTGAGATGAAAACAGGATGATTGACTGTTCCATGTTGAAACAGTCCTGATTGCTTTTTCATAATTTCAGGTATGTACTTATCATCAAATTGTAATTCTTAAATCTATTTTGGGATAATGTGATAATTTTTCCCTGTCAATATTTTATACAATATTTTTGACTCTTTCCCTGACAACTAAAGGCAGGGCTTTATAAAGTCGAATTAGGTCTTAGTGGAATATCCTGTAATTATTTGGGATTCCGATATGGCCAATTTTAATTGTGAGAAAATCATTGGATATTCTTGCTTTAGCATAAAGGGGTGCTATGAAAAAGGAATTTGTAGATAAAAAGTAGCATAAATGACAAAAACTGATGAAATAATGATTGATGGCGGATATTTGTGATCAGCCGTCGCCAAGGTGCCGAATATAAAGGAAAATGAGATTGAAAATGCTCCTGTTTTTGGCACCAATGTCAATACTGGTTTTATGCTCGGAATTGGCAAAGTAAATGATGAAGTAAAGATTTTATTAGACATAGATGAGGTTTTGACCTCGATCGAAATTGCCATGCTGGAGGATTTAGGCAATAAATAATTTATAAAGGAATATGTTAAACCGTTAATCAAAAAAACAAGGGAGGTACAACGTCAGAGTCTGTTGGTAACTAATTGAGGCTAGTACAAATAGTGAGTGTCAAATTAAAAACAATAGATGGGAGAATACTCATGAAAAAGGGATTCTTAATTTCGGTATTTGCATTAAGCATAGTGCTTTTTGCCGGGGCTTTTGCGTTTGCAGGAGACAAACCCTCATTAGATCTGGATTGGTATGGTTATTTCAAGCTTGATGGAGCTTTTGACCAGAATCTTACCAGTCATGGCAATTATGTCATGTGGGTCGAGCAACCGGCTTATAATAAGAACGATGATCAATTCAATATGACCGCTAACCAAACCAGTTTTGGATTTAAAGCAACGGGTAAAGGTTATCAGGATACTCAGGTTAAGGGTCAACTGGAGTTTGATCTTTACGGAGCATCCGTTGCCGAGAATAAGGCGATGCTGATGTTGCGTCATGCATATTTTAGTATTCAAAAAGGGCAGTTTAAACTTCTTGCCGGTCAAACCTATGATCTGGTTTCGCCATTAAATCCCTCAACGCTGAATTATTCTGTTTTGTGGGGTTGCGGTAATATAGGTTACAGACGCCCTCAGGTCAGCCTATGGTACACCTTTAATCCGAATCAGAAAACGGATATTAATGTTGCCGGTGGATTTTTCCGCACAATCGGCAGCGATTTGACGCCTACTTTTACACTGTCTTTGGGTGAAACTACCGATGGTCCCGATGATGGTACCGATGCCGGTATTCCATCATTTCAGGGCTATTTTGATGTTAAGCATAGCTGGGCTTCCAAAGGCTTCTTCCGGGCCGGCGTATCCGGTTTGTGGGGACAGTTAAAATCAGAAACCAATTTTGGCAACAGTGAAAAATATGAGAGTTGGGCGGTTGTAGGCCACTGGATGGTTTCCTGGCCGCAAGGTTATGGTTTCTCGGGTGAATACTTCACCGGCTCCAACATAGGTGATTATTTAGGCGGCATCCTTCAGGGAAGCACAATTGAAGGTGTTTCTTCTCAAGGCGGTTGGATTTCAGCCTGGGCCGAAATATCGCCGGCCGTTAAGTTTGGTATTGGCTATGGTTTTGATGATCCCAAGGATGAAGATATTGCGAGTGGGCGTTCCAAGAATAGCTGCTTCTATGGGAATGTGAACTATACCATAGTCACCAACGTATCGATCGGTCTGGAAGTGTCGCAATGGGAGACAGATTATTTGGCCGCCGAATCGGCTAAATGCTTCAGGACCCAGACATCATTTTTACTGAAATTCTAGTTGCCGATAAATCGTTGTTATCGAATCAAATTAAATTGTCTCGAAATTTGATTCGGCTGAGATAGAGTAAAAGAATGAGTACAGGCTGTATGGACTTTACTCATTTGTAGGAAGCGGAAGGGGGGAATAATAAGAATATTCCCTATATTGCCGATAATAATATGAATGGGATTATGGAAAAATGTGCAAAATTTATATCCCAAAACTCGGCAGGAAATAATTCCGAGGTTGTAATTACTCTGGAGGGTAACGAAATAGCGGAGTTTTAGAATTTAGATAAGAAAAGTAAGTTGATAAAATAGAATCCGGGGGTATTTAGGCAAAAGCTATAAATGCTTTTGCCTAAACAATATTAAGGCGAAGTAGATTAAGATGAGTGAAAAGCAAAACAAAAACAACACGTCGATTGAAACAAGAGCCGGGAAATACCTGACCTTTAGGCTGGCTGCCGAAGAGTATGGTCTGGAAATTTTGAAAGTCAGGGAAATTATGGGCCTGATGAACGTAACGCAGATTCCAAAGACTCCGGAATATATTCGGGGCGTGATTGATCTACGCGGCAAAGTTATCCCGGTTCTGGATTTGAGAAACAAATTCGGCATGGGTGTGACCGAGGATACCGAGGAAACCTGTATAATTGTTGTCGATATCATTCTGGAGGGCGAATCGGTCCTGATAGGTACCGTTGTCGATGCTGTCTTAGAGGTTTATGATATTCAAGAGGATGAAATCGAAGACGCGTCTGCTTTTGGTGCCAACGTCGACACCAAATTTATCCTTGGTATTGGCAAGGTCAAAAATGAGGTCAAGATTCTTCTCGATATTGATGAAGTCTTGACCGCCCATGACATAACGATGTTCCAAAGTATTGAAAATAAGAATACTCGCCAGACGGTGGTGAAAGAGAAAGAAGAAGTTCTCGAGCCGGCTGAAGTATAAGGAATAACCTCACCGGATGAATTATTTATCCGGTAAAAATAAAGAGAATCTTTCTCGGATGATTTGGTTTTTCGGGAAGGGTATTGCCGGTTAATATATCATTGGGCTGGTTATATCAACGGACAGGATTGAAACAATGGAAGATACAAAAACGCAAACCAATCCGGAAGTCAAAGCAATCTTTGAATTAAAGGTTACCGAGGATAAGTTAAATGTACTTCTTTCATGTTCGTCTGTTACAGGCAATGTCGAGACTTTTGCCGAACAAGTTTTGAATAGACTCGAAAAAATAAATGTAAAAGCCAAACCTGATATTGAGACCTTTTTGAAGGTGCTGAAAGAGGCTCAAACAAAGAATAAAGATATTGTCGATTATGCCCTTATAAAAGGTGTCCCGCCGGTTATGCCGGTGCACGGCAAAATCGAATGGAGCGATGACTATTTCAACGAAGCGTATTATGTCGATCCGGAAACAAAGCGAATAGATTTCCATCGTAGGTTGGGTGATCCGAATGTTGAAAAAGATGTTCTTCTGGTCAAAGTAACTTGCGATAAACAGGGCAAAGACGGCAGGGACGTTTTTGGCAAGACAATCCGAGTCCCATTGGCAAAGAAGGTCTTTTTGCAGGGCGGTCCAAATGTTATCTGGGACGAAAAGGTCGGAGGAATTATATCAAGAACGGCCGGTCGTGTGGTCAAGAGAGGTTTTACAGTTGACGTTGATGAAACTATGTTTATCAAAGAAGGGATTGGTACCGAAAGCGGCAATATTGTGCACAAGGGCAGTGTCATTGTAAATGGCGATATTGGCTCCGAATTCAGCGTCGACGTTTCCGGCGATATCGAGGTCAGAGGCTTAATCTATGCCTGCGATATTAAATGTGGCGGCAATCTTATCTGCAAAGAAGGATTAAATGAAAATATTGCCAAAAAAATAGAGGTCAAGGGTGATATTCTGGCAAAATATATTATGAATGCTTCTATTGAAGCGCATGGACAGATTATTGCCAATCGCGAGATATTTCAATCAAAGATAAAATCTAAAAGTGAAGTTCATTGCAAAAAAGGCCGGGTTCTGGGCGGGGAGATTATGGCGGCCAAAGGTATTTATGTTAGCGAGGCCGGTTCTAAAGGAAACGCCGACACCCTGTTAAAAGCCGGTATTGATTTCCAACTGCAGAATCAATTAAAAATTAATGATGAAAACATAAAAAAGCTCAAAGAAGTTCTGAAGAAACTAAAACCGGCTTGTAAGAAACTTAGTAATATGAAAAACTATTTGAAAGCCGATCAGAAGGAGCAACTGACCGAATTGGAATTCAAAATATGTGAAACCGAAAATGGTGTCGAGAGTCTGAAAAAAGAAAACAAAGAAATCCGCAAGGAAATATATTCTAATAAAAATGCGAGAATAGTGATATATGATATGGTTTATCCCGGTGTTGTACTAAGAGTATTTGATTCTCAATATATTGTGGAAAATGCTCTGGCCGGACCCATTGTAGCTGAAATCGATCAGGCTACCGGCGAGATTGCCCTGTCATCAGATTTAAAAGAAGATGAGAAGTGACGAATGAAAATAGAATACATCAATCCATTCATACAATCAATCACAGAGACCTTTTTTAGTATGCTGGATTGTAAGGTAACACATGGAAAGCCATTTCCAACCGATCGATATGGCCTCAGGAATATCTTTTGAAGATTTTGAGTATGTCTTGGTGAAGTTGAATTTTTCCGGTTGCTGAAGGATATACCGGTAGTTGTTATTTCGACCGATGGCAGCGTGAAAAGAATAGAAAAATTAAAAGAAAAGGGAATTCGGGAGTATATTAGAAAACCTTTCACCCCCGAATCACTCAGTGAAGTTATCGACAGAGTTCTGGGAGTAAATCATGAATAATAAAATAATAATGGAAGCTATTAATGAAACCGTATCTAATGTTTTGGAACAAACTGCTTTTATGTTTCCCGAACCGGTCGATATGGCTTCAGGAATATCTTTTGAAGATTTTGAGTATGTCCTGGTGAAGTTGAATTTTTCCGGGGATAAAGCCGGCGAAATAAAAATGGTGCTTCCTGTTGATTTCTGTGCCGAGCTGTCGGCTAATCTGCTGGGCGAGGATATCGGCGACGTTGACCCCGAGGAAAATAACTTTGACTCCGCCAGGGAATTACTTAACATCGTTTCCGGCCAGCTTCTGGTCAGCTTCTTTGGTGACGAAGCTCCTTTTAGTCTGACCAATTTTGAAGTAACAAAAATTGAGAAAGAAGCTTTCTTCTCAATGATTGAGGGTTGCGAGTATCATTGTTGTATGGTGGATGATTATTCGGTTATAACTATTTTTACTATGCAGGAAATAGCTGATGAGTGTAAGAGTATTAGTAATTGATGATTCGGCTATTGTTCAAAAGATATTCACATCCGAATTATCACTTGATCCTGATATTAAGGTCGTCGGTACGGCTCCCGATCCCTATATAGCCAGGGATAAAATAGTCAGTCTTACCGCTTGTCTATAAATACCAAATTTTCGACCAAACAAATCGATTTATTTTTATTTGTACATAAAAAAAGACGGTGCCATGCACCGTCTTTTAGAAAATGAAAAATTATCTTTTTTTCTTATGAAGATAACAATACTTTGATGGCGAGATTGCCATGCGTTTGCACCTTTTACCCTCTTTGGTCTTACCGGCGCAACGAACCTTCTTGACCTTCTTAACTGCTTTCTTCTTCGCCACTTTCTTTTTTGCTTTTGGCATCCACTTCCTCCTTCATAGGTTGTACCATTATACGATTTAACATCGTTGTTTGGTTTATTACCTTTTGACGTTATAGCAGTAGATAGCACTTTCAACAAAACGATGTCAATAAAAAACTTTTACATTTAGAACAATAATTGAAAAGGGACGACCCCATAAAGATCGTCCCTGAAAAATTAATTTAAATAATGAAGATAATTATTCACAAACGGGTTCCGCACCGCTTTTATATTTGTAGTTTATTAGATAAACAATATCCAAAATGTTAATGGGCGGTATGCCGTCGATTTCACCGGCAATCAGGGGATCGGGTGCCGGACCACCCTTGTATTTATAGTTTAAAAGGAAAACAATATCCAGAATATTTATTCCCGGCTCGCCGTCAACATCAGCACAAGTATAATAGACTAATTCATAGCTGAAAGCGTCGGCAAAACCTTCCGTCTGCTCTGCCCAGTTTTCCGCCGATACCGTCCAGTAATATACGGTATCGGTATAAAGTATATCAGGTGTGGTGAAATTAGTTGCCGTCAAACCATCATATCGTCTCATTATTGTCTCATCGGTGAATGTTTCATCAGCACTGATAAGAAGATCATAATATACATCGCTGGATGGCGTCTCGCCCAGATCCCATTCAAATTCGGGATAATCATTTTTACTGACAGTCTCATCAGCCGGGGATATCAATGCAGGTACCGGCGGCAGATAGGTATCGACGGTGAACGTATGGGTATCTGAATATTCGGTGGTTTCTCTGGTTGAAATGGTCGATGCCTGCACCCTCCAATAATATGTTCCGTCATCCAACGGTGATGACAGCGCATTTTCTGTTTCGGTCACCGTTTCAAAATAGATTATATTATCAAACTGGTCATCGGTGGCGATTTCAATAAGATATTGATCATCATTTTCTTTCCACGCTGTTGCCCAGTTAAAGACTGGATTGGAAAGAGTCAGGTCGTCGTCTCCCGGTTCAAGAAGTCTCGGTCTTAACAACGGAATCACCCAGTTGGCGCCATAAGTATCCTGATTGTAGTTTCTGGTATCTGTCCAGACGGCGTTAACATGATCCTTGAAGGCCGTAACACCAATATATTCAGCAATTTTACCAGCGCGAACTGTTGGCTCGTGATCTTTTCTTGGATCCATGACTCGATACTGATCTTCACGACTACTTGCCGTATATCCCAGATAATCGGGGTCTACGGAAATTTCCGATATTCGGTGGTTAGTAGTAAAACTGGCACCGCCATCAAACGAATATGCCGCAAACAGATCGAATTTATAATGATCTACCGGATCGGTTCTCTGGTCATACCAGATAGCTACCAAAGTTCCTTCCTCATTGATGGCCATCCACGGGTGAAACTGATCATACAGAGCGCCCATGCCGGTATAATCATCATTTATATAGATCGGATCTGACCAAGTTGTGCCGCCATCGGATGATTTGATAAATTCAATGTTCCAATCCTCATAGATAGTATTTGATATATCCGCATTTGCAACCGCCAAATATAAGTTGCCATCATAAGTTCCGCCAGTCATATCGGCGGCAAGAACCGGTCCATCATATACTTCAACAGCACCGTCAACTTGTCCAAAACCGTTTGTTGAATATATCATGACCGGATCTGTAAATGTCACCCCGCCATCGATTGATTTGACCATTAGCTGGGCACGATAATAGATACAATCCGGCGGTTTCCAATGGGCGCCCGGCCAGAATACATATACTGAACCGTCACTCCCAACCAGCGGGTTGGAAAAGTGTCCGGCATCCCAATTTGAGGGCCCACCGCAAGCGCTGAAATCTTCTATAGGTCCAACAATCAAAGTGTCATCAAAAGATTCAACGCCATCGGTCGAACGGGCAAACATGATGCGAGTCGGGTTGTCAAAGCGGGTCCAAGAAATATAGACATTACCCTCGTGCGGCCCATGAGTTCTGTCCACAGTAATAAACTGTTTGTCTTCAAAGTAATTGCCCCAATCATTTACTACTGGATAGGGCCCGGTCCAGCTAATGCCCTTATCTGTTGATTTAATAAAAGTAAGATAAGATTCCGGACCGTCATCGTGATAATCAAGGACATTTATATAAAAATTACCATCGTTATCCACGGCCATGGTTGGGTCCGATTGTCGGTCCTGCAACAATAATGCCAGCGATATCAAATTATTGGTCCAGGTATCGCCGGCATCGGTCGAACGGCCGACGCCAACCCGACGATAGCCAAGTCTGAAATCCCGCCAATCGGCACAAACAATATTACTATCGGTCGGACAAACGAAAATCTGCTGTTCATTTTGAAGTCCACCCTGGGAGCAGATTGAATAATTGGTCGGTATTGGCGGCTCGGCCAACGCCGAAATAGCCATAATAGAATAAATTAAAAGGGCAATAATTAAAATTGTTTTGTTGTTCATTGATCTCTCCTGCTTTCTATGGCGCGTGTTTTTGTTTGTACTTTTGGTAATTGATTACTTACAAATTTAAATATAATCCAAATTCAATTTTATGCCACCCAAAAATGTCTAATCGCAAATTTTGCGAGTCAATAATGCAATATTCTGCAGAGACACTAATTTTACGGGTTTTTTTGTAGTATATCCAATGTTTTTATTATCGGATCAAATTTTCACTCATTTAGGACAGCCAATTATTTTTGACAATAAACAATTTTGATGAACATTATTTTGGAATAAACGTCTTGTATAATAGCGAATGTTATTTATATTTTGATATACAAGGGGAATGATATGTCTAAATTTATTTTAATTTCAATAATTCTGATTTTACTTTTAGGGTCAATATTCTGTTCCAGAAATCCGGGCTCATTTGTTGAGGGCGAAGATGTAACTCTCTATTTTGGGCAAACCGTTACGGTGGGTCCGGAAAAAATCAAAATTAAATTTGATTCTTTATTGACCGAGAGCCGTTGTCCCAACAACCCATTAATCATGTGCTTCTGGCAGGGAATGGCGGCCATACAGATCTCGTTGATAACTCAGGATTTTGATACCGTTTATATTATTGCCGGAATTGAGGGATTGACCGAATATCCTGAAAAAGACAGCTATCCGGCCATTGACACTCTGGGACTGTCAGTCGAATTGATTAAATTAGATCCATATCCGGATGCAATCGTAATGCCGCCTCAATCGGAATATCGGGCATTACTAAGAGTGAAACCATCTATTGCCGAAAATGACTTGGATGGCCATGTACTTATAATTGACACCAATCCACATGATCTTTTGCGTGACAAATATTCAATCGATAGCGCCGGAATTGAAGATGATATTATGACTCTTTCGGTGGCGTATGGCGGCGGCTGTAAAACACATTATTTCTTCGCTTATTTTCACAGTTTTATTTATAAATCGAATCCGCCTCAGATGGACCTGTATTTGCACCATTTTGGCAACGATGATTTCTGCGAGGCATATATTCATCAAGAGCTTAACTTTGATCTGGCGCCTCTGGCAGAATTCTATAAGAACTTCGATCCTGATGGAGGCGATTTAATAATAAGGTTGAATGAGTATTGGGGCGACGAACCAAGTTTGAAAGATCATATTATTTATAACATCAAGTAGCCTGTTTTACCGGCGTATCATATGTTTGGTGGGCGACACTGCCCATATTTTGAACAAAATCTGATGTCTTGCAGTAACTTACCATCATTTTCGACTTTAGCCTATTGACAAATTTCCATAAAGTATTATATTATTTTAGCTTGTGGGGAAATATCTTTGCAGGCAAATATATTCAAATTAAGGAGATTCTTAATAGAGCAAAAAGAATCCCAATGTTTTTATGATTATATACTTTAAGTCAATTCCAAAATGAAAAGAAATTAAAAGAAATATAATTAATTAACTAACTTCATAAAGGAGTTTTTATGAAAAAACTTTTAACGATTCTGGGGATGGTTTTACTGGCCGCCGCTTTTGTGATACCGGATACAGCCCGGGCGCAGGTGCCCGGTCTGGTTTCCCCGGCTAACGGTTATCAGGCGACGGTCAATTCGACCGGATATGTTACCTTTAAGTGGTCGTCAGTTGCTTTGGCCGATAACTATCAACTGCAGATTGATAATAATTCGGATTTCAGCAGTCCGTTTTATTATGAAACCCTTGGTAACAAAACATCTCAAACCGTTACCGGCTTGTCTCCGGGAGGCACTTATTACTGGCGTGTAAGAGCACGGTTCATGTTTGCTTGGCGGGCTTGGTCCAGTGCACGAAACTTCAGGATAGTTATTCCTGAACTCCTTAGTCCGGCAAATGGTGTAACTGATCAAATCCAGCCGCTTTTACTGGATTGGCGGGCAATTGCCGACCCCAAAGTAATGAATACCGGCCACCAATTATATGTTGATAATAATTCCGATTTTAAAAGCCCGGAAATTAGCGTTAAGACTCACAGTAGTTCTCGTTCAGTATCCGGTTTGGCCTATAATACCAAATTCTACTGGAAAGTAAGATATTACTGGACCAACCCCTTCTCGCCATATAATACCGTTTATTATGACTGGAGTCTAACCCGGAATTTCACAACCTGCACGCAGTTGGCCTCGCCCGGACTGGTCTCGCCTTCCGCCGGAGCAACCAACCTTAATCTGCCGGTCAGTTTTGACTGGAACGATGTAACCGGCGCCGATCTTTATGAAATCCAGGTAGATGACAACGACAATTTTTCCAGTCCCGTAATTGACGAAATGCCATCGGCCTCTCAATACCAGGCGCAATCGAATTTGGCTGGCGGTACAACTTATTACTGGAGGGTGCGAACCAAGAATTATTGTACCTGGAGCAATTGGAGCGC
>CBFCZE010000058.1:0-16099 GCA_965602655.1 uncultured bacterium | reverse complement strand
TATTATTGGATGAATGATATTGATACACTTACAGATGGTCGTGGCGCCTATATTCTTGAAAGCAATGTTGATTTTCAAAATGAAATTGAGCCGACAACCAATCCTCCAATAACTATAGATGGTGTTTTTTCAATACGATGGGGTAGGGCTGATACAGCGCCTGATACTTTGTTTTTGGAGCAAATTAATTTTCAGGATGGGAATTCTATTATTGACTCAAGATATCTGATTACATTGGTTAAAAGCGATGAACAGCCAAATGATTAATTGGTGGCATTAAATGAGACATATATTTCTTTTATTAATGTTATTTTGTTTATGGGGCTGCGAAAGCGATTCGGTATCAAGCATTGATCCGGAATTTTTTGTCGGAACCTGGACCCGAACATCGCTGGCGACTTATCCCGGACCGGATGATAGAGCGATAACAGACGAAGAACCTATCCGGTTTGAATTTGCCGATAGTACCTTCCGGTATTTCTGGATTGGCGAAGGCGGCAATCTAACCGTTGCTTACGGTAGCGGAAATTATGTTGTTGGCGACAGTACCGTAGCTTTTACCAATGTTTTATTACAGGGCTATTACCCGCCAATGAGTCTGCAGGGTGAATTTGTTTTTGGTATAATAGACAGCACCCTGTCATTGGTACAGACCGAAATGCCGGTACAACTTTTTGCAACTTACCATCTGGTGACGCTGGAAAAAGTGGAGGTGGTGATTGCAGAATAGTAGTTGATTTTATGGATTTTTGATAAAGTTGTAAGTCAAAGTGCCCCCAAATGTTAGTCCAATGGCTACAATGTGACTTGACAATCTTAACTATATATTTATATTAAGTAAATTAGAATAATATATAATTTATCGGGAGATTATGTGTTAAGAATAATATTTTATGGTTTGTTTGTCATCTTTATCGCAACTACCGCTTTTTCATTTGAAGCACTTTTTGAATCGCGTATAGATCATATTGTTGATCCTCCTTACTCAATGGCATCAAGTGACTTCGACAAAGACGGTGATATTGATATTGCATCAATTTCGTCATTGCGTGACAATCTTTCTATTTTAAAAAATAATGGAGACGGCTCATTTCATCTTGCTAGCATACACAAAACAGGTGACAAACCGCATTATATAATTGCCGAAGATCTCAATGGTGATAATAACATTGATCTGGCAATTTCAAACGAACAATCTGATGACATTTATATATTCTATAATAAAGGCGATGGTAGTTTTAATGATCCCCAGATTATTGGTTTGGGTGATCAATTACAGGCTGTTTTTACGGTCGATTTTAACAACGACAATAAGGCTGATCTGGCCGTTTCTGGTCTAAAGTCAGAAAATGTATTTATTTTATTGAGTAAGGGCTACGGTCTATTTGCGGATCCCATTGAAATAAATATAGGAATAAAATATCTTTGGGCGGGTCACGCGGCTGATTTAAATAATGATATGATGGCAGATTTAGTTGTATCTGGAATGGGAAATAGACTTTGGGTTCTATTTGGTAACGGCGATGGCACTTTTCAAGACACAGTTGGGTATGAATGCGGTGAATTTCCAATGGTTATAAAATCTGTTGATATTGAAAATGATGGTGATGTTGATTTGGCTATGGCGAATTATTCTTCCGATGATGTAACAATATTATTAAACAACGGAAATGGTGTTTTTTCATCTTCAGAAACCTGTGATGTTGGGGAGCAACCTCAATCAATTTGTGTAGGTGATTTTAATGGTGATGGCTATTATGATTTATCAACTGCCAATTGGATATCAAATAGTTATTCAATATTAATTAATAACAGTGATGGCAATTTTCAGGTTGCCACAGATTATAACATAGCCGGCTATGCCATGTCAATTTTAGGTGAAGATTACGACAATGATAATGATGTTGATCTTGCGATTGGATTTGGAACCAGTCACGATGGGTGCGTTTCAATTTTGAAAAATAATGGATATGGTGCATTTCAAAAGAGAAATTCTTATTCAAATGGAGATTATTTTAAATCCATTTTAACTATGGATATAAATGATGACGGAACAAATGACATTATAAGCGGGTGTAGCTGGTATGAGAATAGTGAATATCATTATGGCATTGCAAAATGGTTAAATTATGGAAGTAATGATATTTCATTTGACGATCGATTTGAAATGGAAAAAACAGTTTGGTCATTAGCATCCGGGGACATTGATAATGATGGCAATACCGATTTTGTAACTGGATACGCATCTTTTGATTCGATATCAATTTTATTCACCGATGGAGATGGTGCAATCGAATCGAAACAAAATTTTTATTCAGAAGATGCAACCTATTCTGTTGTCGTTTCGAATCTAGACGATAAAAGTGGAATCGATATTATAGCAACAAATTATTCAAAGAATAGGATATCTATCTATTTTGGCAATGGTGATGGCAGCCTTCAATCACCTGTTAATATTGATGTGGGAAGTATGCCTTGGTCCGTGTTGGCTGCCGATCTCGATGAAAAAGATGGTGACGATTTAATAGTGGCTAATCTTTATTCCAATAATATTTCCATTCTAATAAATAATGGAGATGGGACTTTCGATCCCGCAATTAATTATGACACAGAAATATTTCCAAATTCCATTGCCACTGGTGATGTTGACAATGATGGCGATTTGGATGTTGCCGTGACATGCCAAGCCTATAATTTCATATCACTATTCCTTAATGACGGTAATGGGGTATTTAATAATGCAATTAATTATAAAAGTGGTGATAGTCCCTGCTCCATTTCTATTATTGATATTAATAACGATGGCTATCTTGATATTGTGGCAGCAAATACAGATTCATACAATGTTTCCGTTTTTCTAAATGATAAAACAGGCGCATTTGATGAGATGATATTGTATGGAACTGGGATAAATCCTTTTGCGCTTAGTACCGGAGATATTGATGCAGATAGCGATATTGATATTGCTGTTGCTTGTGAAGAAGAAATCTCGATTCTATTTAATACATTAAAAGTCTCCACCGATGTTGATGAAGAGAATGATCATACAATGAATCCAGATCATTATATTCTTTCTCAAAACTATCCGAACCCGTTTAATCCTTCAACCATTATTAAATATTCCATTCCAAGAGAAACGAATGTAAAGATATCTATTTATAATATTCTTGGGCAGAAGGTTAATACCATTGTCGACAAACTCCAACCAGCCGGAAATTATTCGATTGATTGGGATGGTTCAGATTTTAACAAAAAACAATTCTCGACTGGGATATATTTTTACCAAATAAAAACAGATAGTTTTTCTGAAACCAGGAAAATGCTTCTGCTGAAATAACGTCTTATCTAAATCCCTACGTCTTTCGCTCTTTTTTCTTGGCGGCGGGGAGTCGGGTATTCCGCTGGCTTTGTGGTTTTTGCAGTCAGGAGCACACCCATGAAAAGGTGCCGGTCAAGTTATTTATTATATTTCCATATCAATCACGGACACACCGGCTCGGGACCGTCTTTATATTTATAATTAATCAAGTAGACTATATCAAGAATATTAACCAAATCATCAGAATTTACATCGGCACATATAACAACCGGTAAACATAACGGTTCGGGACCGTCTTTATATTTATAGTTAATCAAGTAGACTATATCAAGGATATTAACCAATTCATCTCCATCAACGTCGCCGCATAAAAAGGATTCGCAATCTATATATGTCACCATAAATCCGTCAATTCCAGCCTCAACAATACTACCCGGGTCAGAATCATTGGCGGTAAATCTGATCTGCACTGTCGAATTAAATTCAATGCCAGCCGCAATAAGTTCTTCTTCGCCTATTACATGATGCCGCCATAGGTATTCGCCATGTGTATCATGTCGAGCTATTTCCGTCCAGAGTCCAGTCCCGCCTTCACTATTGATTTCAACCAATAGTTTATCCACTCCTCCTTCATAACTTGTTAAATACAGATAGTAATCATATTCAATTTGTCGGCCATCGGTCATTTCAAATATCGGAGAAATTAAGGTTACAGATCCTCCATCAACATCGGTGTTGCCAGGGGTATTTTCTGTAAGATAGCATTGTCCGCTTCCATCGCCGTCTTCAAGCGGATCATAATCCCATCCCGGATCATTAACGGGAACGCCCCTTTGCCAGAATCCGGAAGTTGCGCCCAGCGATTGCGTTGTCCATCCCTGATCCGTTTCAAAATTATCTTCCATCGTTATTACCGGATTTCCTATGATGGAGACGAATACTGCGGTCGGGGCATTATCCGGATAAATTACCGTATGACCACCTATTGTCTCAGCTTCAATATAATATTCCGGACTGCTGTAGCATCCTGTCCCTGGTAGTGTTGCCTCAAATGAATTCCCGCCCAGTGAAGTTAGCGTAGATTCCAGAAATACATCGTCATTAAATCTATAATATAATTTGCCGGAACCAACCAGATAAGTGTCGTCAGCATCATTTATTTGGACTTCAAAGGAGGAGGTCGTATAAGGATCAATATAATCGGGATTGCCGTTGGGAAGATTAATATCAAGATATTTATAATCTCTGGCAAGAGCCTTTATACAGAAATTGGCAGAAGATTCCAGATCAAATAAATCGTACCATACCTCACCCTCTTTATAAAAACTCTGCCCAGGTTGTGATGATGATTCAACTATAGTTCGATACTTAGCTCCCAGTAATACTGGAATGTCTGAAGTCATATCATAAGCGTGACCGCCGTCACTCAATTCGATGTACACGTAAAAATCGTTGAGTTCCAGCATATCAATGGGATTATCCAGATCGATAGTATGGAATCCGTGATACTGAATATTACCGCTTTTAGACGTCAATTCATCCAACAACTGGCCCGATTCATATCTATCATAAATAGTAACAGTATAATCCACGTTATCGTCCGCCGTATAGAAACTAACTGCTTCGATTTTCTGGTTGCCGTCAGCATAAAGGGCATTAAAGGCTTCAGTTATATCGGTTTTAGTATTTCGCCATCCATGATAGTCATGATAATAAATATGGTCATACTGCAACGGTTCAACATTCTGGAAAGATACGGCGCCCATTTCGGGATGCCGGCAACTATGTTTATCATAATACGAAATCCAAAAATACCCGCTTTCACCCCAGCTTTCTCCCCAGCTATTTTTGCATAACCAGGCACCCGGCAAAGGGGCTTGCGTAGGTTTATCGTCATCCCACCCGACAATGGAGACAGCATGGTTTGGATCGAGAGCGTTGGTAGGAGGTTGATAATGTATATAATTGGACATAAATAAGGCATTAGAGCATAAACATGTCCCCATTACGCCTTCCGACATAACTTTCTCTTTGATTAAATCAATACCATTAAGGTCCTTATCCATTATATACCATTCTATATCACGTGGATAGTAATAATGAAAACTGATGTCAAATCTCAGCGGAGGAGTGCTATATGATTGGCCGTCAATATCTCTAACCGCTCCTTCACCACGGGATAGATAGGCGGCTGTTACTAAATAGTCACCACCCTGATGAACCTCAAGTCCTGATCCCGATGGCGGAGAAATATCATCATTATTATGTTGATTAAATCCGTTCCACCAATCAAGGTGATATTCAGCAAGATTGGGTTCGTCGCTTTCTCCGGCAGACACCCAGTTCCCGGTCATCAATAGATTACCTTCCATGGCGGCCATAGAACCGTGTGTCCAACAGGTGCCGCCGGTTTGGCTTTTTACAGAAGTGACATAATTTGACCCACCCACATCACGCAGGTCAAAACTGGATGGAATTTGGGCCAAAATCTGAGAAAACGGGATTATTGTAACCAAAAAAACGATTAAAAGGAAAAATTTTTTCATAGCTTCTCCCTGCAGTAACATACAATATGATGTATAATCAATATAGCTACTTTTATGATTACGTCAAGGAAGAAATGCATCATATAAAAATCTATATATGGTGGTTGAAAAAGGATACACCTTGTGTTTATCTCCATGTATTTTGGAAAGTTCAGATCTGAAGCCCCGCTTCTGACTATTTTTCAAAAAAGTTTTACGTCTTTCGCTCTTTTTTCTTTGCGGCGGGGAAGAGGATGTTGTTCAGTATCAAACGATACCCCGGTGAATTCTTGTGCAGATTCAGATCGGTCGGTGGGTCCTGCACCATATGCGTATAATCTTCAGGATCGTGCCCCGATAAAAATGTAAATGTCCCGCGCCCGAAATTACCGTGAATATAACGAACCTCGTCGAATCCCTCAACTTCACCGAGCACCGTCACATATTTTTTCAAAAGCGATTTACGGAAAGCGGTTGTCTGCCCCATAAATCCTTTCACCCGCCCGACATGATTTTGCACCAGCATCGTCGGCACCGGATCAAGTTTGGCCGAAAATTCGAAAAGATAAAAATAATCAAGCTGTGGTTCGGGAAATCGCATGATACGATCCGGATAGGTATCGATATTGCTGTGACGATACAACATCGGATCAAATGTAACCTTGAAATTTTCAAAGGCCAGCGAATTTTCAAAATCAAGATTTTCCTGCGCCAGCGGGTCAATCGGATCACCGTCAAACTGCGCCGGGCAGATATCGACATTCTCCGCCGACAGCGCTATATCAATTGTCTCGCAGGCGGAACACATCGCGAACACAAACCCGCCCCGTCGAATATAATCTTTTACCGTTTTGGCCACTTCCAATTTCATCCTGGAGACCTTACGAAATCCGAGTTTGTGTGCCAGCGATTCGTTGGCTTCGACTTCCTGACGGTACCATAATTGATTTCGGAACGAGGCATAGAATTTGCCGTACTGCCCGGTGAAATCTTCATGATGTAAATGCAGCCAATCGTATTCCTCAAGGACCCCGGCCAGAACCTCCTCGTCCCAAATTAAATCGTATTTGATGTCGGCGTGAGTCAGCGCCAATGTGACAGCATCATCCCACGGCTCGACGTTATTGGGGCTGTACACCGCTATCGATGGCACTTTCTCTAATACCACCCGTTCCATATTTTCGGCATCGATTGTCTGATAAATTTCCGACAACTGTTCGGCTGTGATATTTTCGGCATAAACACCGCGCATAATACACAGATTTTCCAGATCAGGATTAGTCTTCAAAGCAAACGAACCGGCCCGGTAATTTAAGAGCCAGTCAACATTGATATCCATCTCAAGCGCCTTAAAAGCGATACCGTATGCTTTGAGATGATCGGTCTGAGCCTCATCCATCGGGATAAAAAGCACCTGTGCCCCGGATGCCACCGTACTCAGAAAGAACACAATCAATATATTAATAAGATATTTTTTCATCCCAATAACTTACATCGGCACTGCCTAATATAATTCATTATTGCTTTTTAACCGCTATATATAATATACAATAAAAGGAAAAATTTGTTCTAAAATCATGAGATAGTCTCAAAAAATGATCATAGGCCTCGGAAAAGCTTTATTTAGATAAATTGCGAAAAATATGCTCCAGATAATTTTCAAAGATATCAATATCTTTTTCCTTAAATCCGCGATAGAACAGCGCGGTCATTTCCAGTGAAATTTTATCGTATTTTTTTTGTAATGCCTTATCTTTTTGAGTGCGAATGATTAGTATTTTTCGCCGATCCTGCAAAGAGCGTCTGCGCTTTATCAGGCCGGAATTTTCCAATCTATCAAGCATACTTGTCAGGGTCGATTTACCCAGAGATGTTTTTTGGGCAAGTTCATTTATTGAAATTCCATCATTCTGCCAGATAACAAACATAATTCTGCCCTGAGCCGGATTAATCTCTTCTATGCTGTTATCTTTCAACTTGCGAGCCAAAATTCTTCCGGACAACTGATGAATTTTGGAAATCAAGAAACCGCCTTTTCGCTGGTGCTTCATCTTTTACCTCAACTTGAATTCAAATTTTGCAGAATTATACCAACCTCTGGCAAAATTCGGTCGGAGCCTCAGTACCGTGTTATCCGGATCATCGGGTCCCTCGGGATAATAACTTTCCCAGCCGTCCTGCCAGAGCATCTTTTTGATTTCCAGATCCAATACAATCTCGATATTGCCGGAAACCATCATACCATGGAAATTATCCGGAATACAATAGTAGGCGGATACTTTAGGATTCGCCCTTATTTGCGTAATTTTGTTTGACGATGTATTGGTGGTAAAATAAATCAGGAAATCGTCATCATGTTTTCCGAATAGTTCAACAAGCGATGGGTATTGTTCCTTATTTCGCAGGTTTAACAACGCCCGTATACAGGGAAATCCCTTGTTATCGATAGTGGTCAGGTAAACCGCCTTTGAGTTCTCCATAAGCTCGATATTGATCTTTTTTAATTCGTCAATATTCATTGTTCTATTCTCCTGGATTGATTTTGTTTTCAATTAAATACAAGGCCGTATTTTTAGCAATTATTTAATAAATAAGCCGGCGCCAAGATCACTTCCCAGAAATTCAGGCATTACATGTAAATAATCTCTGGGTCTGGGAAGTTCATTTAGGCCAACCGGGTGTTCGTTGTACGTGTCCAGAATCACCGTCCCCTCTTTGATAATATTTTTTTCGTCAAATATTATTTCAGGGCCAGATTCCCCGATTACACCGGATGATCTCCCAATGCCCGAAAAATGTTTATTATCAGTAACCACGCAATCAAAAATTTTATACTTCTGATTTTGCTGGGGAGATCGCATCCAAAAGTATTCGCTTCTCGTAATTATATTATGGTGAAACTCGAAATCCTCATCGGTGCCGCAGGTCCATACGCCGGATGTGTAAGCTCCGTCAACTATGCAGTATTTCATTACATTTCCTTTGCTGAGTCCTTCTTCGGCAAACCAAAATACCACGCTATTTTCACAATTATAAAATATGCAATGATCAACAATTAAACGATGCCCATTGGCGATGATAGGAAGACAAAGCGGCAGAGTATGTCTGTCACCCATAAACAAACATTGAGTAACAATTAAATCATCCAGTGTTTTTCCATATCGCCAAACCGGGTAATATCTTACTTGCGTGCTGGGATAGCCCAGGAATTTTAGGCCACGGATAGTGACATGATTTAGCTCCAGAGCAAATCCAATAACATAAAGTTCGGTTTCTCCCGTTTCGAATTCAGTCAGCGAGAATATTACCGGCATTTTATCCGGCCCCCAGTCGGGATCATCAGGTAAAATGGTCGATTCGATTATTAGGCGTTCTTCTTCGGTATATGCCCGTTCATTTTGAAATAGAATTGTACTTGCAAGGTAGTAAATGCCAGGAAATATTTTTATATATGTCGGCTCCGGTTCGGAACTGGCGTTTACCAATTCAGCGGCTTTTTCAATGGTTTGAAGCGGCTGTGTCTGGCTTCCCGAATTAGCGTCAGAACCATTATTGCTGTCTACATAATATGTTTCCGCCCTAATACCTGATCCGGCAATTAGTAATAATAAAACTAATAATGCCAATAAAATTTTCATAATATCCTCCTTACGTTCAAATTGACTCTCAAAAATAATTCCATATAAAATAATACTATATAGAACTATTCTTGTCAAGAAAATATTTTAATTTTTGGAAAATAAAACCTAAACTTGAGTCGATTTGCCGGGCGACAACCACTTACAAAATCATTTCTCCTATTTATTTTCCCGGCTTTTGGATTTTTTTTGATTTTGGCGATATTCTCTATATTTTTTCAGATACTCGCTTAGTTTTATTTCCCGTCCGGCGTTCTTGGGGTGGTAATAAGTGGTTCCCTCCAATTCTTCCGGAAAATGCTCCTGGTCGGCCAGGGCATCATCATAGTCGTGAGCGTACTTATAGCCTTTTCCATAATCCAGCGCTTTCATGAGCGAGGTCGGCGCATTTCTGATATGCAATGGAACCGGAAGTGATCCCTTCTCCGAAGCATCGCGCGAGGCCTGCTTAAAAGCGATATAGGCCGAATTCGATTTTGGGGCGCAGGCCAGATAAATAACAGCCTGAGCCAGCGCCTGTTCACCCTCCGGTGTCCCCAAAAAATGATAAGTATCACGGGCATTAAGAGCGACGGTCAACGCATTCGGATCGGCCAAACCGATATCCTCAACCGCCATTCGAATCAGTCGCCGTGCTATATACAAACGATCCTCACCACCCTCAAGCATTCGCGCCAGCCAATATAACGAAGCATCGGGATCACCGCCCCGAATCGATTTGTGAAGCGCCGAGATAATATTATAGTGCTCCTCACCCGCTTTATCATAAACCGTCGAACCTTTTTGGTGAATCTCAATAACCTTTTCCAGTGTGATATGACCCGTTTGGCCCACATCATCGGCGGTTGCCTCAAGAAGATTAAGCCCGCGGCGGGCGTCGCCATCGGCCGCCGAGGCGACAAATTCGAGCGCCCTGCCCTCTATTTTCAGATTCTGAGAACCAAGGCCGCGTTCGGAATTATTCAAAGCATTATTAATAATTTCAGTCAATGCCTTTTCAGATAACCGCTCCAGAACATAGACCTTAACCCGCGACAATAGTGCCGAGATAACTTCAAACGACGGGTTTTCCGTTGAGGCGCCAATTAAAACGATATCACCTTTTTCGACATATGGCAGGAAAGCGTCCTGCTGAGCCTTATTGAAACGATGAATCTCATCTATAAAAATATATGTTTTTCGCCCGGACATCTTTTTGAAATTGCCGGCTTTGGAAATAACCTCTTTTATCTGCTTGATACCCGATGACACCGCCGAAAACGGAATAAACATCCCACTGGTCATTTTGGCAATCAGCTCGGCCAGGGTCGTTTTGCCCGAACCGGGTGGTCCCCAGAAAATAACCGAATTGACCCGATCCTCCTCGATAGCCTTTCTAAAAGGCGTCCCCGAGCCGACTATCTTTTCTTGACCGCGGAACTCATCAAAAGTTTGTGGCCGCATCCGATCGGCCAGCGGTGCGTCCGGATCAATTTTTTGGCCCTTTTTGTTCCGGCCATTGATTTCATTATTTTTTTCAAAAAGTTCCATAAATCATGTTTAATATAGCAAATAAAGAAGCGAGTGGTCAATCTTTTTAGAAAAAGTGATATACCTAATTATAGATAATAGCAAGAATAAAGCCCGCCTTGAAGCGGGCTTTATTCGTAAGTATTAAAAGTCTGTTTCTATTTTCTAAGCGGCGGACCGCAGATTCCTAACCATGTTATGCAATCGCATGGTGCCGGGCCGCTTTTGTACTTATAGTTAATCAGATAAACAATATCCAGAATATTCACCAGACAATCGCAGTTGGTATCTCCGCTGCATAATGCGTATGGAGCCGGTGGCGGACCGCTTTTATATTTATAATTTATTATATATACAATATCCAGGATATTCATTGGTGGATCTACATTAACTTCGCCCGGTTCGCAGTCACAACCGTAAGGGACGAGCGTGGAACCCAGCGTCACTTCCATCAACCAGTGTGGCTGTCGGCTGCCGCTCGATTTTGGAGTGGTACTAACTGTGGCAACCGGAAAACGACCGGGAATTTCAGCAAAAAGCTCGCCGCTCATAACCGGGCTTCCTGATGCATAAACCCAATTGTAATTAACGTCAAAAAGGTCTATTGTCGATAAAGCCGGCACCGTCACCGGCGAACCGTTTGTAATGAATTGAATGGCCGGCGTTCCGCTGAGATTGATTGGATTAAAAACGGTCCATGTCCCATAATCCTGAACATTTGTGAATGTATATATGTCCGTCCCGGTGCCGCCGGTATATGGAAAACGCACCGGTACCGTGAGCGCATAGACATAGATAGGTATGACGTTATTGTTTTCCAGCTGAATAGTATAAACATCGCTGAATGATGAGGAGAGATCAACATTACTCGGCATGACAATGTTCAGACCATACGATTCTGGTAATTCAGTGTACTGACATTCCGAATTGAGATCGTTAAATGTTAAACTCCCAAAAGTATATTTAGTGTAAAAAAGAAGATCGCCAAAAGTCGGTTCACACGGGAAAAACGGATTGTCATAGTGGTTAAGCTCATAACTGCAGAGATTATTGTAGTGTGGTGCATCTCCAATAAGATAACGTTGCATATATACAACATCTGCAACAGTTAAAGTGAGGCCATCATTATTACAATCCCCATAAGAAATTCCATCACAAGGACCCTGGCCAACATCCCATCCCGACAACCCCAGTGCAATGATATCATTCTTTAGCGGTTTGACCTGATCTCCTTTCCCCAGCGTCGGATCCATAAGACCAAGATAGTTACCCGTTAAGGAATTATCTTTCCAGTGACTGTTCTGGCGGCCATCGCCATAATATCTCCCGGTTGACATCATTAGATCGCTACTTCCATCATAAGTCATCTGAACCAGAACCGAGGGATCGCCGGGTGGATTAGCCGGTACCTGAATTCGGCTGGAACTGGTGAAATTAGCGGCACCCTGCCCGGGCTCCAGCCTGAATAGATCCAATGGCCGTGGTTTTGTAGTGGTTGGGGTTCCCTCATTGATCCAATAATCGGTGCTTGTGATCCGACTCCCGTATCCCAGAACGTGACCGAGTTCATGCAAGACTATACCTTCAAAGTCATACTTATCAGAGTCAATACCGTCAGATCGATCAAAATCAAAATCTGCCAGTCTATCTGAGTTATAATCAATTGATGCATCGGGATCGGGATAGGAACTCATGTTATATCCAAGAGCTCTAAAATTCGCTTTGGTTGCCGTCATCTGGTCAACAAAATTGAAGCCGGTTGCCGTTATCACGTTAAATTGCGCCAGAGTCGGAAGAGAAGAACAGATAGCCTCATTAATGTCGGCATCTGACACCATTTGATCCCTTAAATCATTGTAAGAAGTCTGATATGTTGTAGATGACGCTGCACCAAGGACACCGGGACCCATAGACACCAGATCAGCATCGATATCGATTGTCACAGGATCATCGAACCAGGATATCCAGGTATTAATGGCTCTGTTGAAAGCGGCCAGAGCGTCGGCATTGGCCGCAAGAGTCGGACCGGGATTCAGATTAACTGCCGACAAACGTTTATCTTCCACGTCTGTATCAAGCCTTAACCGTAATTCGCCGGGCGGAAGTTTTACCAAAATGTCCCGATGAATAAAATTATGCCCGCAGACAAATTCGTCAACATCGTCAGCGAATAATTGATTTGGCAAAAGAATGCCGCAAATCAATAATACCAGAAGAATTACCCGAAGTTTCACTGAGAGTCTCATAGTCTCTCTCCTCATCCTTAATAATTATGTATATATTGTTAATTCGTATCTTCTTAAGACTCAGGTAATCCCAAAGACCATATCTTTGATACGCAGTCTGAAGGATATAATCCAATCGGCCACTTCTCTGTAAAACTATTTATGCCATACTCCAAGGCGTCATTGATACTATTTTATAATGATGACCGCCATTTTGCTCGAAAACCTGTGCTTGTACTGTTTAGAGCAGAAAAATTAAGTGTAATTTATTCCAACGTTTAAAATATAGGTATATTTCCCATTTATGTCAACCATTTTAACCCATTTTCCCGGGAAATATCACCCATACTCTTGATATTCACAAGAACGATATAATTTTAAGAGAATCTAAAGTTAAGATATTTTGAAAAAAGATTGTATTAAAGTGCCGTGAACAGACGTTCCCAGCGGGTACTGGATGGGAAATTGGTCAGAAAATAGAAGGCATATTCAAACGGTGTTTGAATATATGGAAAGGCTGCTTCCGGGGCCGATTCATCAGGTTGCCATGACCAGTACACAAACAGAGCCTTACCCTTGATATTTTTCGCCGGTAAAAATCCCCAGAAACGACTGTCCTGGCTGTCATCGCGATTATCGCCCAATACAAAATACTGATCTTCAGGAACCTGAATCGGTCCGAAATTATCCCGCATAGATAATTGCGCGGCCATAATTTTGGGATCGTCATACTTGACATTGGGAAATATTTCGGCTAACTGATTATCGACATAGACAATTTTATCGATAACCTCAACGGTCTGACCCGGCAAAGCAATTATCCTTTTGATATAATCGCGGGTTGGATTCAGCGGAAACTTAAATATGGCTATATCACCCGCGGCCGGTTCACCATATGAATAGGCCAGCTTATTTACAAATATATAATCGCCCTCATACAGAGCATCTTCCATCGATGCCGAGTCGACCCGATAAGCCGAAACTACAAACAAGCGTAATAATATTGCGGCCACCAGCGCAATCAGAATAACTTCAACATACTCGCGCCAGAGAGGTTTTGGTTCCTTGCGTTTAAGAAGTTTGTCGACCTGCTCTTTTACGTCGGCTTGCTGAAAATCATTGAAAAATAGATTATTCTCCATATCCCGAATTATCGGAATTGTTGAGCGTTTCTTTAATTTATAAACAATCTCAATAATGCGAATTTGCGAAAAATTGAATTGACACACCGATTTATAAGTTCTTATGATTTATAAATATAAATTGTAAAAAAAGGAGATTACATGAAAGAGATAATCCATACCGACCATGCCCCCGAAGCAATTGGGCCGTATTCGCAGGCTATAAAAGTATCCGGTCAAACAATGGTTTTTTGTTCGATGCAAATTGCGCTGGATCCCGATGAGAGTCGATTGGTCGGGGCCTCAGCCGCCGAACAGACCGAGCAATGTCTTAAAAACTTGCAGGCTGTTCTGACCGCGTCAGGAGCGGAATTAAAGAATGTTGTCAAAACTGTAATCTATCTGACCAATATGGCCGATTTTGTTGCTGTCAATGACACTTATGGTAAATATTTTACAATGGATAAACCGGCTCGCGGCGCCATTGGAGTGACTCGGTTGCCGAAAGATGCCAAGGTCGGTATCGAAGCGATTGCGGTGTTTTAGATTTTGTTGAAGCGTAATATCAGACTTTTTTACTCTCTGGAATTTATTCTTTCTTTTTTGGGCGGGATAATTCTCCCGGTTTATGTCTGCTATTTTCGCGTTTTTAATATAACACTCTTCCAGGTCGCTTTATTGGCTGTCGTTTTTGAAGCGACTATTATCATTTTTGAACTCCCGACGGGAAAATTCGCCGACCATTTTGGAAGGAAACTGTCAACCTCAATCGGCTTTTTCCTTCTGGCTGTATCGGCTGTTATATTTTTCTCAATCAGGAGTTTCTATGGTTTTCTTATCGCCGAAATAGTTTTTGGACTGGCCGAAACATTTATATCCGGTGCCCTTGAAGCCCTCACCGTTGATAGTATCGATTCAGAAAAGAGACAAAGTCTCCTTTCAAGACTTTTTGCCAATCGGACAATTTTCAGGACATCCGCTTTGTTGACCGGAATGATAATCGGCGGAGTCATTGCGCAGTATTATCTTTATATTTTATTCTATCCTGTCGCTGCAATTGCTTTTTGTGGGATGGTTTTGTCATTTTTCCTTATTGAAGCCAAAACGAATTTGGAAAATGATGTCAAAATTGAAACTGGTAAACTAAAACCGAATCTGCGAAAAATAATCTTTTCCAATTATAAGATTCTGGCTCTGTTTGCTGTCGGTCTATTGGCTAATTTTGCCTTTGAACCGGTTGATCAGTTCTGGCAAGTGCTGTTTTCGGAAATCAAACATCTGCCTTTGCTTTCATTTGGATTTATGACCGGAGCCGGTTTGGCGATCGTTGCAATTTTGGCGCGGTTCACCGAAAAACTTTACGACCGACTTTTCTTATATATTTCCGGCTGCTTTATATTAATGAGTCTCGCCTTATATACAACGATCGCTTTTGGTCTGTATCCGGCCGTGGCCGGAATAATCGTATATTTTGTAATGAAAGAATTGATTCATCCGGTTATCTCAACTCATCTGAACAGACAATTTAATTCAACAAATAGAGCCACATATTTATCAACTTTTAATCTGGCCTGCTCGATCGGCGAAGTATCGGCCGGCCTGATAGCCGGATTTCTGGCTCAAAACTTTGGAGTCAGATTTATATTCTACTTCGCCGCAGTATCATCAATGTTAGTGCCTTTGATATATTTTGTAATCAGTAGGTCACCTATAAAAAGGCCACAGTCAAGTTAAAATGTTTGAGTCGGATAATAATTAGTCA
>CBFCZE010000057.1:0-16327 GCA_965602655.1 uncultured bacterium | reverse complement strand
GTCACCAATCGAGTAATTGTCAGAAGCGATTCAATCGACTTGGTGACATTGGCCAATTTAAGTTCACCTTCAGAATTTTTCAATGTCGTCATCGCCGAGATAAGCATCCCCAGCCCGACCGAACTCATCCACTCAACTTTGCCCAGGTCGATAACAATTTTTTTCTTACCGGCATCTATAAACTCATGCAGTTTGCCATGAAAGGTGGTGGCATCCGGGCCGCCCATCACTTTGCCCTCAAGGGCAATCACGACTTTATCATCTTTTACGATATCGGAAATCTTCATATTTCACTCCGATTTATAATTATTATTTGTTTTTTCTACCTTATTAATATAACGTTACAACGAATATACGTCTCAAAAAGTCCAAAAATCAAGAGAGAAACTTTTGAATTGTCTCTAAAAGAACTAATTCAATATCTTAAAATATTTTTCACGGTCTTCTTTTTTTACATTACCTGTCGGAATATCAAGCACTTCGGCGGTTATCATCCGTTTCCCGCCGATTTTTATTATATCGCCGTTTTTTATCTCATAAGCCGGTTTGGTCGTTTTTCCGTTTATATTCACCAGTCCGCAGGTGGCCAACTCCTTGGCGCGCGTTCTTCTTTTCACCAGACCGACTTTTGACAGGTATAAATCCAGCCGCATTAAAAATCAAATCCTATTGTAAGGGACGAATCTCAACGTACACTTTTTCTTTAAGCTCATCAAGCCAGATATCGACAATCTCACCGGTTTTTTCTTGACGAGCCATTTCCTTGATTTTGTCAAAATCTTTTTCGAGCGTTACCTCACGAGCCTCCTGACGATCCAGCAACCTTAATATGTGCAGACCGTACTCCGACTGCACCGGTCCGTCCATATCATCGATATTTTTCATCCCGGCCACGCTTTCGGCAAACTCGGCAGGCAGGCCGGCAATAGCAAACCAGCCCAATTCGCCGCCCTGTGCCCGGGTATCATCATCGGCCGAAAATATTTTGGCCAGTTCGCGGAAATCGGCGCCGCCTTTTATCTCATTCATCAGAGAATCAATTAAATTGTAACTAAGTGATGAATCATACGCTGTCGGAATAACTTCAAACAATATCTGGCGAAGATGTGACTGATTGCCCCTTATCTCTTCGCATTTAACGATATGCAGACCATACATGGTTCGAATCACACTCGAGATATCACCCGGCTCAAGATTGAAGGCAACCCGTCCGAATTCAGGAACAACATCATCTTTGGACAAAAACCCCAAATCGCCGCCTGTCAAGGAGCCGGGACCATCTGAGTATGTAATTGCCAGCGTGGCAAAATCGGCTCCGGCGGCAGCATTTTTTCTGACCGTTTCGGCAATTCGCAGAACCGAATCCTCGGTTCTACCCGATGGTTGAAATGTTATTAAAATATGCGCCAGACGCACCGCTTCCGGTTGATCGGCGATTGAGTCTTTATATATCTCGTAAAAATCATAAACCTCTTTATTCGAAATGGCAATACTTGATAGTTTTTGATTTATCAGTTGTTGCTTGAGAAGCTGATTTTCAATTTCAGGACGAAGTTTCTTTTTGAAGGAGCGAAGAGTCATACCCTCGCGTGATAACTCTTCCAGAAAAACTTCATCGGATGGAAACTGTTGAATCAGATTATTAATATGCTCCTCGACACCCATTTCTACCTGCTCATCGGTAACGGCAATTAAGGTATCCTTGCGCGCTTCCGCCAGCATCAATCGTTCGGCGATCAGATCATTAAGTATCTGCTCCTGAAACTGAACCAATTCAGATTCATCCTTGGGCCGGATCCCTCGCTGAATGGCCATCAATTGTATTTGAGCGGCCAGCTCCGAGGCAAGAATCGGGTCGCTTCCAACAACAGCAACTATCTTCTCTATCGGTTCGCCGGCCTCACAATTATTGTCGATACCAAACAGTATTAAAATTACAAAGATGGTAACAAGTCCCGTTGAAACAGAACGGAGTATTTTAGGGGAATTAATTTGTCTGGTCATATTTGGCCTTAATTATTCCGGGTCTCAGATTATTCTCATATATACGAATTTCTGTTTCCTTTTTCTTTTCTTCAATCCATCTGGCCAGAGATTCCTGCATCCGCTCTGCTCGCATATTGGACTGGATTGATTGTTTGGCCTGCTGATATTCCTGAAGTTCGCTGGGCCTTTTATCGGCGATATAGAGAATTGAATATTTGTTGCCTCTTTCAACTGGTCCGGCTATTTGGCCAACCGAAACCTGATCGGCGGCATCATACATGACCTGGGAAGTCCTCCGCTGGATATAATTCATATCACCTTTTCTTTCCCTGTAATTGGGGCGTTCAGTTTTTTCTCCGGCGACTGCCTGGAACCTTGTAAGAGATTTTATTTCATTTTTATATTTTAAGGCTTCTTCTTTTGATGAAAGCAGTATTTCATATACATGAATTTTTGCCGGCACCTCAAACAATTCGATATTATCGTCATAATATTTTTCTGTTTCTTCGTCGGTTACCGGATTATAAATTGGGATTGAATCATTTTCGACTATATCGACCATCGTTAATTCTTTAAATCTTTTTATCTTCCGAATATATTCCGGATCATCCTCAATACCTTTTCTCCTTGCTTCGGCAGTTAGTAGATCCATAACATTTTGATGGAAAATAAACTCTGCCATTTTATCGTAATCATCGAGGTCTGGTCTAACTTCGGGTCTTTGCTTTTGTATCATTGTTAGATACTGTCCCAGCGTAATTTGGCCACCCTCCCATGTAGCCAGAATCAATTCCTTTTCATGACGGTCAAGTTGCCTTAAATCAAAATCATTTTTGGGCATGGATTCAAGAAGTTGCGGGGGATACAGGGTTTCTCGCTTGTGTATTAAATACTCAATTGTGGCTTTATCGACGGTAATCGGGAATCTTTCCTCGATAACCGTTAAAAAGGAATCCATTAATTGGGCGCGATAACCATTCTTGACCGTTTCCTCCAATGATTGCCGCATTAATTCAAAGCTTTTTCTTTCATCATTGGGAATTCTATCTTCGACCCTGGCAATATGCCAGCCAAAATTGGTTTTAAACGGGCGGGATATTTCCCCGGGATTCAAATTGAATATAGCCTCTGAAAACGGCATCACCGTCCGACCCCAGACAGTATAGTCAAGCTCCCCCCGGTTTTGTTTGGCCGATGGATCAATAGAATGATTTACAGCCAGGTCACCAAAATCGGCACCATTTTCAAGACTATCGAAAAGTACTAACGCTGTCTCCTCATCTTTAACCAATATATGAGATGGCTTTACTTTATATTCAAGACTGTCATACAAGGCCCGAACTTCCTCTTCGTCAACGGATACCTTATCCTCAATTTCTCTGAGATAAAGAACATCCAGTAAAAATTCACCCTTATTGGCTAATACCAGCCGATTAACCTCTTCGGAGGCATCAAGGCCCAGCCGGTAGGCTTCCTGAATCAAAAGCTGTTGAATGATCAGGCTATCTAGAATTGCCCGGCGAAATTCAAGTTCTTCCTCAAAAGAATCAAAAGGCTGAGTTTGCCGATCAAATATCTCATTGAGAAGGACCGCGTGTATTTTATCCGGGCCGACTTCGGCCAGAACCAGATTATTATTATCTTCCCCGCAACCGATTAAAAATAATCCAGGGAGAACCAAAACAATCAGAAAAAGAATATTCTTTTGCATTTGCCTCATATTACACTTCCTTTATTAGTTTACTCTTATACTTACAGACAATATGTTCGTTCCTAAATTTGATTCATAGCTAAAGGATAAATAATAGCTTGTCATTGCCGGTTAAGCAAGCTGTTTCTGGGTGAATGTCCAATGCGACGGAAAATACTCAATTGCGAATTTAATAAAAAAGCTTGCATAACATAAACACACCCTATAATTTCAACAATAATTTTTTAACCGTCTTTGGCAGTGAGGTATTAATTATGGCCAGAATTCTTACGACCCGAAGAACCATAATCGGACTTGTTATAATATTTGGGTATTTCCTATATAATTTGGCGTTTGCAACATCAGGCGAATCAGGAGAATCGGGCGGGCATGGCGGCGAAGTCGCCGAAGTGTTGCTTGGCCTTATTATTATTCTTCTGGCCGCCAAACTGGGCGGTGACCTACTTGAACGATTTAAGCAACCGGCTGTTTTGGGCGAATTAATAATCGGCATGCTTATTGGCAATTTGGCGATAGTCGGCCCCGAAATTTTCGAGCCGTTCAAACACAGCCTCACTCTTGATGTCCTGGCCGAAATCGGCGTTATTATTCTGCTCTTTGAAGTCGGGTTGGAATCATCGCTTCAGGAAATGATGAAAGTGGGCGTGGCCTCCTTTATGGTAGCAACTTTTGGTGTCATCGCGCCGTTTTTTCTGGGGTGGGGAGTGGCCCTTTTCTTTCTGCCGGAGGCATCTATCTATCTTCATATTTTTGTGGGTGCCACGCTGACAGCTACGTCGGTCGGGATAACGGCCAGAGTTTTAAAAGATATTGGGAAAATTCGAACCCGCGAGGCCAAGATAATTCTTGGCGCGGCTGTCATCGATGATATAATGGGCCTGGTAATTCTGGCCGTTGTGGTTGGTGTAATAAATGCCGCCAATACCGGAGGTGCCGGAGTCGGGTCATTTGCTGTCTTTCTGATTGTTGCCAAAGCACTCGGATTTGTTGTCGGATCGATACTTATCGGCAACATGCTGATGCCTCAAATATTTAAATTCGGGAGTAAATTTAAAGTATCCGGAATACTGCTTTCTACCGCCTTGTTGGTCTGTTTTTTGATGGCTTATCTGGCCAATTTTATCGGTTTGGCTCCGATTGTGGGTGCTTTTGCGGCCGGATTGATTCTTGATAAGGTTCAATATAAGGATTTCACAGACCGCGGCGAACATTCCATCGATGAACTGGTGGAGCCGATCGGTGTCTTTCTGATCCCGATTTTCTTTGTAAAGATGGGGATGATGGTTGACCTGTCTACCTTTGGGGACACAAGTATTCTGGCTTTTGCCGGTGTGATGACCATCGCGGCGATAGCCGGCAAGCAAGTCTGTTCCATGGCGATCTTTGATAAGTCTATTAATCGAATTGCTATCGGCCTCGGTATGATTCCGCGCGGCGAAGTTGGATTGATTTTTGCCGGAATTGGCGCCAAATTAATGCTTGATAATTCGCCGGTTGTCGGTTCGGGAACTTATTCGGCGGTGGTAATTATGGTTATTGTCACCACTCTGGTAACGCCGCCGCTTCTAAAAATGTCTTTGCTTAAGGAAGATAAAAAGAAAACCTGAGCCTGATTAAAAAATTATTGACAAGCAAAAAGCAGGCTGTTGAAGGCGGTTTTTTATATTCATGTAACTGGCAATTAATCATTCCATTTTTGAATTTCCGGGATAAAACCATTCTCGATATCTATTCCAATACCAAAATTATTGTTCCCATATGTGCTGTCTGTTTTGGACGGAGCAAACCAGATAGCATCGTTTTTAGCTACCGAATGTTTCTCCTCTATGTTTTCGTCAAAAGATAAATACAAATCGGTGCCGCCGATATCAATCAGGCAACCGAGTGATTTGACATAATAGGTATATGGCGCAAGTTTTCTCGGTTTCCCAAAATCTGCGCGATACGAGGCCCCCCCCAAACCATCGGTGCCGGTCCCCAGCCGATACTGATCATTCCCGCCGATATCAATTAAAAAAGCAAAAGAACGAAGCATCGACTGCCCCAAAGAGATCATTTTTGCCTTATATAAATCGTTGCCGCCGATATTTATCAAAAACGAGTTGGCAAAATCCCAGCCAAATCCCAAAGCGGCTCCGGCAGTTTCGTAAAGTTCATGATTATCATCGCCGCTTTCGTCAATCAAAATTGCATTGCAAAAATGAGCCCCCGATCCCTGCGTGAAATAGCATGATTCATATCGATCATTACCGGTTCGGTCATAGGCGATACCGGTGGCAAACCAGTAGGAACATCCCAGCGACCAGTTGCCCGACAGATAATGGTCATTGCCGGAAATATCAATTATGGCGCCCATACCTCCGGCCCAGGAATGCCCATCGCTGCCATCACCGCGCCGACCGCCGCCATACCCCTGGACGTTGTTTAAATTTATTTTGAATTTTGAATGATAGTCGGCTCTATCGAAAACATCCGGATTCGGCTCACCCTTGTAATAATCATCGCCGGCATAATCGGCCAAAACGCCCACACCGCCGCCGACACCACCGCATCCCTGACCATCGCCGAAGATATAATAATTATCGCTCCCGTCGGCGTCGAAGCAAAGACCGATACCAAAATATCCGCATCCCTGTCCGGACAGCTCGGCTCGATATTTATCGTTCCCTTTTTTATCATATAGTATTCCGACCCCGAAAAATCCGAATCCCTGCGAGCAATTTTTGGTTTGATAGATATCATCTCCGGATTGATCATACAAAAGCCCGATACCCATGACTCCGGCACCGCCGGATGAAATGTCAGTATCTGTCCGGTAAATATCATCGCCGCCCAAATCTATAAATAATGAAACCGGATTGGAAACTGACGTTCCTCCGCAATTTCCGGTAAAAACTCCACCGTTGCCAAAATCAATGACGAGTAAACTGTTGGAGCAATCGAATGATTTTATTTTATTTTTTTTCAAATAATCTTTTCCAAGGAAAACAATTCGTCCGTACGGTGTCAAAACATCAAAATAATAATCGTCCGGAATTGCACCATATATGGTGAGTGAATCAGCTGTTTCTTCGGCCAGTGCGGCCGCTTTGAGAGCCGCATAATGTAATGATGCATAATCAATCTCGGCGGCGATATCATCGATTTCCGGATAATATACAATTCCATCAGTCTGAGTAGTGGCCAGATCCCGAATATGGGAGGCCTTCTGCATCGATTTGACAGAACAATTTCGAAAGGCAATATCCCGCCACTTGATTATATCCGCAAGATTTATTATCACTTTACTTAAAATCATTTCGACTTCAAACGAAAAATTTCCGGATAATTTTGCTTTTCCAGTTTGATGGTCAGTCTTCACCCCTTTTTTAAAAAATATATTTTGCTCCAAATGCCATCCACCGTATCGGAACAGTTTCTCAAACGCCTTCTCAAGTGGTCTAACAGAATCTGAAACCGGCATAAGATTGGCTGAATATGACCTAAAACCGCCCAGTTTACGATCAATGCCCAACGAATAGGCCAGTGCGAATAGAGATATCGAATTGGAATCAAGATAGGTCGGAGCCAGATATTTTTCCACAGCGTCCGCCATTGTTTTGCCGTAATCATACAGCAACAACGGTTCGGCAAAAAGATCGTCAAACGACGTCAATCGATACGGGGTATCGAGTGGAAATCGATTCCAGTATCCCTTTTGTTTATACCCGATATCATATTTTTTAAAACCAACCGAATCAAGAGCCATCTGGAGAATATCAGCCGCTTTCTGTCCATTAGTTGATGAACAGCAGACGATAATTATTAGCAGAAAAAGCAAAGCAGTTTTAGCCATCTCAAATCCTTTTATTTTTGGTTATTTTTTTAGAATAATAATTATCACTCCGGCGGGCTATAAAAAACCCCGATTCAACTCAAATCGGGGTTCAATATTAGAATCTACAAATAAGAATTATTTGTATCTCCGAGTAGTTCTTTTGCGAGCTGTCTTGCGAGTGGCCGCTTTACGAACTATTCTTTTACGAGTCGTTGCCTTGCGCGTTGTTTTCCTTGCCCAGCTTCTTTTGGTAGTAGCTTTGCGGGTCGCTTTGCGAGTCGTGGTTTTGCGAGCCGGTTTGCGACGAGTGGTCGCTTTGCGGGTCACTCTGCGAGTCGTGGCTTTGCGAGCCGGTTTGCGACGAGTGGTCGCTTTGCGGGTCACTCTGCGAGTCGTGGCTTTGCGAGCCGGTTTGCGACGAGTGGTCGCTTTACGGGTCACTTTGCGAGTCGTAGTTTTGCGAGCCGGTTTACGACGAGTGGTCGCTTTACGAGTCGTGGCTTTCCGGGCCGTAGTTTTACGAGCCGGTGTTCTTTTGGTTACAGCTTTTCGGGTCCCAGTTTTTCTGGTAGCTGTCTTACGAGTCCGAGTAGTACGCCTCGTAGTTTTTCTTGTCCGGTTAGGCATTATGCTTCCTCCCATCAAAGGGTACAGTAACAGTTTACAAACCAGAAACACTGGTTTGGACAATCGTTTTTTTTATCGACAGGAGTCATATAATATTTAGCAAAACTTAGTGCAATAAGGCATTTTATTTTGGTTGTATAATCCTTGAAAAAAAACGTGCAAAATGCTCTATTTTTCAAATTTATCTTTCGGTTGACCCAAATCTGAAATTTTGGAATAAATAGAAAGAAAGTATTAATCGAAACCGAAATTTTGAGTGTGAAATAATCTTCATAATTTCTACCGATTCCAATCTTATATTATTCCGTTTGCATAGTCTGAAGATGAGCCCGGCAGTACCTCAATGACGAATGTCTATTTGATTAATCATGTTGTCACACATAATGTTACTGTGTCTTGACCAGGGCCGTATTATTACTAATTGCAGGCAAATATTTTGAAATCGTTTAGGGCACGCTCTTTGCTCAATAGGCAGTATCAGCAACATTGAAAAGGAGAAGATATGCTGGATGATAAATATCAACGCGGATTCACTCTCGAAAGATTACGTTCGGTTTCTGAGCCAAAAGTGCATAGCGACGATGAGGGATTCTATATTTTTACCCTTTCCGAAAATGTTAAGGTTTATTTTGACGATTACTATAATTTCTTAAAAAATGTTTATTGCCGATGTCTTCAGGAGCTGGCCGTAATTGATGAGAAACTGGAAATTACCCCTGTCGATAAATGCGAAACGGTATCATTCTACCGGGCAAAAAAGATAATCATTGAAATAATTTTAAAAATTGCCAAAAGCTTCTATACTGATGATTCCACTTTTGGAGTGATAATGACACCCTGGTGTTTTGGGACTGTCCTTCTGGAAAAGGTGGAAATTTATAGAGAACGACTGGCCAAAGGTGAGATAAACGACCAGGAAATCCCGGAATTCCCGTATTATGTTATCAAGTATATCGATGAAATCCACCGCAAGACTCTTCTGGATATTTTCGATTTCCCGGAAGAGGCCTTCAAAATGCGCTGGCAATACAGCGAACTTCTAAAAAGATATTCCAAGGTTTTAACAAATATTACAAAATCGTTAAATTCGGTATTGACGACTATTAAGACCTATGGAACCTAATATAAATTTCTACTTTCTCCTGCTTACCCTCGAATTATTTAAAATTCGGGGGTTTTTTTTATATGATTATAATGTATTTGCGGCTATTAGCCGATAGTATAATAGGCAGTTTAAAAAAATAAGAGAACATTAGGTGATGTCTTTATTAACGCCAAAAACTATTACCGAGCATAAATATATAACTGTTTATCTCGACTCTCTTCGAATAGATACGGTCTTAAATTTTAATCTTTATATTAAAATCGGCGGCGATATGGTTCTTTATCGTTCGGCCGATCTACCCTTTTCAGAGCGAACTCGCCTGAAACTTATGGATAACAAGGTCGATCGTCTCTTTATCAGCGGAAAATCCAGAGAAAGGTATCAGAAATATATCGAACAAAACCTCGACAAAATTTTAGTGGATCAGAAAATTACGCAGGAGAAAAAGGCCGGAATTCTTTATGAAACCTCAAAAACTCTGATGCAGGACGTGCTTGACAATCCATCGTATGGCGAAAATATTCAGCGAGGCAAAAAAATGGTGGAGCATCAGGTAAGCTATATCCTGAAGGGCAAGGAAGCTTTTCATAATCTGCTGAAAATCAGTTCCTTTGATTACTATACTTATTCTCATTCGGTTAATGTATGTACTTTTGCCATTGCCCTGGCTCAACAACTGGGATATAAAGATGAAAAATTTCTGCACGATCTTGGAATCGGGGCTCTATTACACGATGTTGGTAAATCAAAAATATCTGACAGAATATTAAATAAAAAAGGCTCGCTCTCTCAGGTTGAATTCGAGCTGATGAAAAAACATCCCAAATGGGGGGTGGAGATTCTCACGACAACCGATCTGATTGACCCGGCTTCTTATTATCCTGTTTTGCAGCATCATGAGCGGGGCCGCGAAAAAGGATATCCAAACGGTCTGAAATTAAGCGAAATGCATGATTTCAGCAAAATTGTAGCGGTCGTCGATACTTTTGACGCCATGACAACCCAGCGGGTATACCAGGGCGCCGTTGAGACCTACCCGGCTCTAAAAGTGATGTTTTCGCTCAAAGGCGATTTCGATCGCAAAATGTTAGAATCGTTTGCCGCCTTAATGGGTCCCTACGGACTGGACAATATATAATTTCCTTAAGCAAACCTAATTTTATTCAACCATATTATTTATCTTTTTCTTTTTCGTCCCCGGATGATTTATCGTCTGAACTTGTTTTACTCATCCCAAGTGTCTCGCGGACGTTGGTTTCAATAGTCTGAAAAATATCATTGTTTTCTTCAATAAATCGTTTGGCCGCCTCGCGGCCCTGACCCAACCTGTCACTTCCAAAACTATACCAGGCGCCCGATTTATCGACAATATCATGCTTGACAGCTATATCGAGCAGTTCGCCGGAATGAGAGATTCCCTGGCCGTATGTTATATCAAACTCGGCTTCCCTGAACGGCGGAGCAACTTTGTTTTTGATAACTCTAACCCGCGTTCGACCGCCCACGACAATCTGGTTTTCCTTGATGGTGGCGATTTTTCGAATATCAAGACGAATTGTGGAATAAAATTTAAGGGCATTTCCGCCGGTGGTCGTTTCGGGATTGCCAAACATAATGCCAATTTTCATTCTAATCTGATTGATAAAAACCACAGCGGTTTTTGATTTGGAAATAATGGCGGTTAATTTACGCAAGGCCTGCGACATCAAACGAGCCTGAAGACCCATGTGAGCATCGCCCATCTCCCCTTCTATCTCCGCTCTGGGCACCAACGCCGCCACCGAATCAATCACAATTATATCAATAGCACCGGAACGAACCAATGTCTCAGTTATATCAAGTGCCTGCTCACCTGTATCGGGCTGAGATATAAGCAGATTGTCAACATCGACCCCGAGGGCTTTGGAATAGTTGGCATCGAGAGCATGCTCGGCATCGATAAAGGCGGCAATCCCGCCCAGTTTCTGGGCCTCGGCAATAAAGTGCAGAGCCAGCGTTGTTTTGCCGGAGCTTTCCGGACCGTATACTTCGGTTACCCGTCCGCGTGGAATGCCGCCCACACCAAGGGCATAATCGAGCGTCAGCGAACCGGACGGGATAATATCGATCGGTACAACTCTGTCATCGCCCAGCCGCATAATCGAGCCTTTACCGAATGATTTCTCAATCTGCATCAGGGCTGAATCAAGAGCTTTTTCTCTGTCAGGAGTTCCAACCACCATCTTTACCTCATCTTTTATAAAATTACTTTTTTTCATTTTTCTTCAATATTTATCATATTTAATTTATCCTCCAATCTATTAATTTATCGATTCAAACGGTATCACATTTTTCGATTTTTTTTACTTTTTCAAATTATTTTTTCTTTTTTTTATTCATTTTTTTTATCCTTCTGAAACCAATATCGGGCGGGTGACTGACAACTGCTGTCAGTAAAAATACAAAGACTGCAAATTATTCTGCCGGATGCAGGGAACTGTCCGAAAATATATTATATTCGAAAGCTTGACAAAAATTTATCATTTATTAAATTGAAGAAAGTTCAGACCAGAAAGACATTATTAGAACCCGGCAAAATAGTCCAAATAAAGGCAAATTAAATAAAACTCACAGTAATCGTATCAATTTATAGCCAAGGGAGCATCAATGAGACAACTGCTAACTATTCTGACAATCTTTCTTTTGGGGGCAAATCTTTTCGCCCAGGCACCCGATTTTCTTTGGGGTAAAATGTATGGTGATAGAGCCAGCTGGGATGGATCGGATATGTGTTATGGTGCCACTCCGACATCCGACGGCGGATTTGCAATGAATGGTTATGGTTCAACCTACGCCGATACATCCAAAGGTGATCAGTGGGTAGTAAAAATCAACTCCGACGGTGATACATTATGGACCGCCTGTTTTGGTTCTGATCCAAGGCGAGATTACGGTCGCGATATAATCGAAACTTATGACAGCGGTCTGGTGATATGCGGTCATGGACGGGTTGCTGACCAATCTGAGGATTATCGCATTCGCCTTTTCAAAACAGATTCGCTCGGCAATCTAATATGGGAACAAGATTTTGTCGGCGCCAACGGTTTTAGCACGGAGCAGATAATTGAAACCTCGGACAGCGGATTTGCGATTATCGGATGGACCGATGATAAAGATGTTTTCCTTTTTCGCGCCGATTCACTGGGCGACTCAGTTTGGACGCAAACATATGGCGGAGAAAATCATGATATCGGGTATGGTCTGTGTCAAACGGCCGATGACGGCTTTCTTATAGCCGGCACGACCGAATCGTATGGAGCCGGTTCCTATGACATCTATATCATTAAAACCGATGAAGTCGGTGATACGACCTGGACCCGAACCTTCGGGGGGAGCAGTTTTGATGAGGGCCGGGCCGTAGCAAAAACTCATGACGGCCATTATATGATTACCGGATTTGCTGCAAACACCAATTATGATATCTATTTGATTAAGATTCAGGATGATGCCACCGTCGATTGGCAAAAAGCTGTTGGGCAGGAGGACGGCAGCGATATGGCCTTTGGCATTACGCCAACGTCGGATAACGGGTTTTTAATCGCCGGGAAAAATTATACTACTGCTACTGGCGAAAATGATATGTACATGCTCAAAATTAATGCCGGCGGCGACACATTGTGGAGTTACACGCACGTAGACGATTTCACCCATGATGAAGCCTGGATCGCTCATCAGGCTGATGACGGAGATATATATCTGTTCGGAACCAGAGCATCGTCCAGTTCGGCATCATACAAAGATTACTGGGTGCTTAAATTCGATGCTACACTGGATAGCCGGTTTGGAATACGGGAAACGCAACCGTACAGATTCAGACTAATGCAAAACCATCCCAACCCATTTAATCCTGTCACGGAAATTGAGTTTACATTACCGAGAACGACAAATTGGGCTCTAACGATTTATAATATCGTTGGTCAGAAGGTGGAAACATTTAGCGGACATAATGCCGCCGGTATGGTAAATGTCAATTGGGATGCATCCGATTTTTCCTCGGGAATTTATTTTTACAGACTGGAAACCGGCGAATTCAAAGAAACCAAAAAGATGATTTTATTGAAATAATCTTCAACTTTACTGATAAATAAGACGATTCAACAGGCAGGCGGCAACAGCGCCTGCCTGTTTCTATTTCAAAAGCAGCATCTTTTTTGACTCAACAAAATTACCGGCTTTGATCTGATACAGATAAATACCGGATGCGGTCGGACGGTTATTGAAATCGGTTCCATCCCAATAAACCGAATAATTTCCGGCCGGTTTTTCCTCATCGACTATTTGATTAATCTTCTGTCCAAGAATATTATATAGCATTAGTGTAACATTACTTTTTGTCGGCAGTGAATATTTGATTTCAGTCGATGCATTAAACGGATTGGGATAATTCTGACTTAGATCATATTTTTCAGGAATTTTCGGATGTTGATTTTCATTAATATCTGTCGGGATTTTACCGGTTATAAAATTAATCAATTCGCGGGCATCATCAGGCTCCATATACCAGAGATGAAAGCCATACAGATAAGTTGTCGCTTCATCGGTGACCGTCTTAACACCAACCGGGTAATCCTCGGCTCTGGAGGTTTCAGGGTACTTGGAACGATACAGATGAGTTGTCTGGCCCTCTTCATTAACAACAAAAGCGGCCGAACCTGGAGCGGTACCCCCCGGCCAATATTTATCAATATAATCGGGATACGGATAACGCAACGTATCAAAATCGATATTGGGAGCTTCGGATAAAATGGACTCGGCCTTTATAAAACCGGAAACGGTATCAATATAAGGTTTGGGAACATATGAATGGTCGTAATAATCTGTTCCTATATTGAAAATAGAATCAATAGAGGAAAACCGCTCCAAAAAAGCACTGTTGCAACCATCAAAAATAGGTTCATATTTAGAAAAACCATAAAGCATTCCAAAATAGGCAAATTGTCCGCCACTGAGAAGATATTTTGTTAAGTAGAAATACTTTTCATCTGCCCATTGAAGAAATAATTCGGAGTTAATTCGTGAATCCATTATAACCAGCTTGTATGGCTCAAGCAAACGCCAGTCAACACAACCACGTGAGTAATCGCCTTTGCAGTCATAACTTACGGAATCGGTAAAGAGACCGGCAATATCATAGTTATATCCTACTAGAATTTCATTGTAGAAGTTTCTTACCGTATCGGTGAGGACGCCTGAAAAAAGCAGATTATCGGTTAATAATAGGATGTCTTTTGTCGCTGGCTTATGAGTATGAAAAGTAATCGTCTCAGAAAATTCTGATTCAAAACCTCTTTTATCAATTGATGTAATTCGATAGATGGCCCCGTCATCAACCGAATGATCTGTAAAACTTCGGGTATTCCTTTCAACCCGATCATAAATTTCCATGGCAGTATAGTAATACCATTTATTATCAATAAAAAATGAATCGGTCGTTGGTATGTAGGGATGAAACCAATCCCGATAATAAGGATGATACAGATAATTGGCGGCTCTCAGAGAATCAAATTTATAAATATTAAAATGGTCTATTCTTCCCGGATTAACAACGTCCCATTCAATTGTTACTTCATCACCGGTTTGGCCAAAAACATAATCCTTTTTTATTATAGCTGCCGGCGCACGAGTAGAATCAAAGATAATGGATGTGACACTTGGCGCACCAATTGCACCGTTAGAATTAGCGACAACATTAACAAAATATGCCTTATTAATACAAACATCGGTTAATGTATATCTGGTGATTTCATCAACACTTGTATAATGAATAAACTGTTCCGGCTCCAGCCATGGTGGGATTGTTCCTGGGTACGGCAACTTATCAAATGGAACCTGAGATAAATATATTTCATAACCATCGACACCATCAAACACAAACGGATCCCAGCTTATTACCGCTGAATCTTTATCGTGATATTTTACCTTCAAACCATTAACCGGATTTAGTGGATTTAATAGTAAATTCCCCAGCGAATCGGAAATATCGGCATTTTTCAGAACTCCGCTGAAATTTAGATTCGCAAGATAAGTTCCCGGGTTATCGGGAAGATTTTCAAGATTGTTAACATCCGTATGAACATCCTCTCCTGTGAATGTCGCGAAAAGAACCCTAATCGACGAATCAGGCTGAATATCGACCGGCCCAATCGAAAGCAGAAAACAGACATCACCACCGTCAGTCACATCAGACACAATCTCGGAATCAGGTTCCATCCAGATAGGATCATCGGAGCCAATCAATGGCGTTTTAACCTGATCATAATCCCATTCTGGATGACTCAAGAGATAAAATCTTTCTAAATCATCATACGGAGTTCCCGGTTCGCCAAAGTAAAATTCCCGATATGGATCATCCTCGGTTCCTTTAGGTCGGGGACCGAAATTAAATTTGGAATCAGCGCTGGTTATCCACCAGTTAAAAATTGTATCCTGCGGTTCAAACGATGATTCAATAAATTTTACGGCCAGAGTTCTTGTTGGGGAGCTTTTTTCATCAAAAAGACCATCAATGGGATCACCATCATTATCAATCGTATAGGCTATTCCCCTATCGCGAATAGAACCGGAGATATCATCCAGATGCCCCGGATAATTATTAAAATCTGCAACATCTCCATCAAAAAATAGTCCGATCCTGCCCTCATTAATGGTTTTATCACCTATATTTGTTATCACCATATCATAAATAATTGTCTGACTATTGGGCGAGTCAACCCAGGCATTACTGCGAAGGGCAACTCTAATATTCAAAGGCGTAGGGTCAACATAAGATGGCCAATAACCGGACAAATCGCGGCCAATCGTATCAAATAATTCCACGTGCATTGATAAATCTGCAGGGGATAAATCTTCGGTTATTCCATAGCCGCGACTATCTGGAAAACCCTCCGGGTAGAATTCCGACACGTTCGCTATCCAACCATCGCTTCCAATTGAAATCAGAGTGTCTTCGCCAACAATACCACCAATCCAAAATGATCCGACAAATAAATATTCCTGATTGCCGTCTATTGGGGTCATAAATACTGGATAATGATATTGTGGA
>CBFCZE010000056.1:0-16502 GCA_965602655.1 uncultured bacterium | reverse complement strand
ACATCAACCCGAACCGGATCGATATTCAAAAATATAGCCCCGACCGGAAAATGCCCGCCGGGCAGAAGTTCGCCGTATCCGGCCATTATAGCATGAAGCAATGTCGGTGAGAATATATACCGCCGGTTGATATAAAGATACAACCCACTACGATTGCGGCGGCAGTTATCCGGAAAACTCAGATATCCGGAAAACTTGAGTTTATCCGAATCATATTTTGCTTCCAGCAACGGCGTGTTTTCTTTGCCGAATAATAATTCGGCTACTCTCGATTGCATCTCATCGACGTTTTTACTCAATAGAAAAAGTCTGCGACCGTTTAAAGTATAACTGAACCGGATCCCAGGGACCGACAGGGCCATGGCGGTAGCTGTCCGGGTCAAATGACGTGCTTCGGTAGTTTCGGTTTTTAAAAATTTCCGCCGGGCCGGAGTATTATAAAAAAGATCGTCCACTTCTATTTTGGTTCCAACCGGTGCCGCAACCGGTTTTACACTTTGTAAAACGCCGCCCTCAATAATTAACTCGCGGCCATCATCGGCCTCGGCCGTTTTTGACACCATCCTGGTTTTAGATACCGAACCAATCGACGGGAGAGCTTCACCCCTGAAACCAAAACTCAACAGCGCTTCAAGATCATTAAAATCTCTGATTTTACTGGTAGCATGACGCGAAAAAGCAATCTCAATCTGATCGGCCTCGATTCCGCAGCCATCATCGACAACTGCAATAGATTTCAATCCGGACTTTTCAATAGCGATGTCAATTCGAGATGCCCCGGCATCAAGCGAATTCTCCACCAACTCTTTTAGGACAGCGGCCGGACGTTCAATTACCTCGCCGGCGGCTATCTTGTTTATCAGCCTTTCCGGAAGTGGCCTTATCCATTTTTTTTCAAAAAGTTTGTTATTTGCCTTCATCAAGTATCTCCTTGAGCTTCCCCAGTAATCTTAGCGCCTCCATCGGAGTCAGATTATTGACATCGACCTCCTTAAGCTCATCTTCAACCGGCGACGGTTTCTGGTCAAATAAGGAATGCTGCATTATATTCTTATGAACCCCGCGAGCCAGTTCCGACTGCGAGAATTTTCCCGATTCAAGAAGTTTTAGAAGTTCACGTGACCGGCTGATTGTTTTCTTGGGGATACCGGCCAATCGAGCCACCTCAATACCATAAGAGTCATCGCATCCGCCCGAAATTATTTTATGCAAAAAGACTATCTGATTTTCATATCGTTTCACCGCCACCTGAAAATTAACGATTCTGTCAAATAAATCGGCCATGCCGGTTAATTCATGGTAATGAGTGGCAAATATTGTCCGGGCTTTAATCTTTTCATTAAGATATTCCACCACCCCCCAGGCAATTGAAAGACCGTCAAAGGTTGATGTTCCTCGACCCACCTCATCAAGAAGTATCAACGACGACTCGGTGGCGTTATGAAGAATATTTGAGGTTTCTATCATTTCGACCAGAAATGTCGACTGCCCGCGCGCCAAATTATCAATGGCTCCGACTCGAGTAAATACCCGATCAACCAATCCGATACGAGCCGATTCGGCCGGGACAAACGAACCTATCTGCGCCATAATTACAATTAATCCAATTTGCCTTAAATATGTTGATTTCCCCGACATATTGGGGCCGGTTAGTATCATTATTCTACTCTTGTCAACCGATAGATTCAGATCGTTCGATATAAAACTGCCCGGAGGTAACAGATCCTCAATAACCGGGTGTCGCCCCCCAATAAGCTCTATCTCCGTTCCCTCGTCAAGTTCGGGACAGCAATACATTTTCTCATGGGCCAGATTGGCCAGTGATACAATCAGGTCAATCTCGGACAGATAGTCTGCAGCCAAAATTAAATCCTCAAGCGATTCGGCCGCCATGTCGACCAGCTGGTCATACAGTTTTTCCTCAAACGAAAATATCTTCTCTTCGGCGGCAAATATTAAATCCTCTTTTTCCTTAAGCTCCTGAGTGATATACCGTTCGGCGTTGACCAGAGTCTGTTTTCTGATATAATTATCCGGCACCTTGTCCAGATGTGTTTTGGTTACTTCGATAAAATAACCAAACACTTTGTTATATCCGACCTTCAGGGATGGTATCCCGGTTTTTTTCCTCTCGGTATTTTGAAGCGATGCAATATAATCTTTGGCTCCGGAAATTGAATCCTTCAGCTGATCCAGCTCCCCGGAATATCCCTTTTTGAGAAGACCGCCCTTATTGGCAACCAAAGGCGGTTCGTCGGTTAATGCAGAAGAAATCAATTCAATCAATTTGCCGCAATCGGGATAGGTCCTGGAAATATTTGAAAGAATCTCCGATTTTGAATCTCTGATTTTATCGACAATTATATTGCCCGAATTCAGACCGTCACGAAGATAAGCCAATTGACGGGCATTTATTTTTCGCATCCCCAGTCGGCCGGATAAGCGCTCCATATCCGGCAGTTTTTTCAGAAGGGCCGGCAATTCAACTGCCGGATCGCGATTCTTAAACAGTTCCTCAACACCCTGCCGACGATAAATAATAGGTTTCAGCTTCTTATATGGATGTAGAATATTCTCTTTTAGCCGACGCGCTCCACCGGGTGTGCAGGTTCGATTTATCGAATAGTACAATGAATCTTTTTCACTGTTCTCGGAAAGATTTTTGACAAGTTCAAGATTTCTAATGCTATTATAATCAAGCATCATATGATTGTCGGAATCGGAAATCGTAATCTTTTTGATATGATCTAACTTGGTTCGATTATTCTCTCTTAGATAACGATATATTGCTCCGGCGGCCGTTAATCCCCTTTTGTATTCGGATACGCCGAAACCGTCGAGTGTGTCGACTCCGAAAAACTCGGACAATTCACGAGTTGCAGTTTTATAGTCAAAGTTCCATTCTTCAAAACCGGTCAGATTATAATTCGCCTGCTTTTCCAAAAGTCTGATTACTTCATTTTCCTGGTGGGCATTTGAAAAAAGTATTTCTCTGGGCGACAATACCCGAAGTTTCTCAAAAATTTTATCGGGCGGGCTTTCGTCGAGATTGAATCGTCCGGTTGACAGATCAATATAAGCCAAACCAATTTTTGATGTTATGCTTATATCGAGCGAGGCCAGATAATAATGACTGGAATCGTCGAGTGTACCTTCAATGGTTGACGTCCCGGGTGTAATAATTTCTACAACATCCCGCTTAACAACTCCTTTGGCCAGTCTGGGATCCTCCACCTGCTCTATAATAACAACTTTTTCCCCGGCCTTTATCAGCCGGGTCAGATATTTCTCAGCCGAATGATGCGGGACACCGGCCAGAGGAATCTTCCGGCCGTTGATATTTCCCCGCGAGGTCAGAGCAATATTGAGAATCGGTGCGGCTTTTATGGCATCATCTCCGAACATTTCATAGAAATCTCCCATTCTGAAGAACAGGATTTTATCAGGATATTGCGTTTTAAATTGATTGTACTGGCGCATCAGAGGCGTAGTGCCGTCGCCTTTGGACGCTGGAGGTGTCATCTGGCCACAACCTGGAACGCTTCATTTTCTGATTTTTCTAAAATCGTCTTGAAAGCGATTGCGTCGTCGGTCGATTTAAAACGGCCGACATAAACGACAAAATAGTTTTTCTCGGAGATTTTCTTCTCTTTGACTTCCACTTTTTTGCCATATTTTTTCATCGATCGGGATAATGTTTTGGCATTGTCTCTAACAGAAAAAACACCCACTTGAACCGAGTAAAAAGTACCGGTTATCTCCTCAGCCGTTTGATTTTTATTCTTACTTTCTATTCCGGTAAATTTATCCACCAAATCATCTAATCCTATTGCATGAGGATAACCTTCCTTAAGAAGATTGTAATAGAGTATAGCGTCATCGATTCTGTTTTGTTCTATGGCATAATAAGACAACATATATAAAGCCGGCGCAATCACATTATCAAAACGGGTATTAGCCAGCCGACGGCAAATATTTTGAGCCTGAATATATGCTTCCTTGTCATACAGCACCGCGGCTCGATCCAAAAGACCGATGGCACCTGTTGCCGTACCTTCATTTTCATTTATTAAATTTCCCAAAAGCCGGTTGGCGAGTTCTTTTTTATCGTTGCGCAGATTGGCAAATGCATCCAGTCTGAGCATATCCGAGCGATAGCGGCCATTCTCCCACCACTGCAAATAAGCCGATGCCGTCGTTTCCAACTTTTTATAATCCCCCTCGACCATATAAAACAGGGCCATCATAAAAGTATTTTCTTCTAAAAATTCCGGAGATAATCCGGCCCCAATTGCCGCTTCCAGAAATTGAAACGATGACTCACCATCTTCTTCAATAAGCGCCTGGAAGTGTAACAGATTTCCATCCCTCAGCGATGCCGTGGAAAGCCGTGCAATTTCCTGGCGCGCCTCTTCGATTCGGCCCTTTTTTATCATATCATCAATTGGTGAGGCCGAAACAGAAGAGAATAGTATAATCAGACCTAAAAGAAATATTAATATTCGAAACATTATCTTATAAAGCTATCGGCCGTCTGACAGGAGGGACAAAGCCATATTTTTTCGGCCGATTTATAATCACAGACGCGGCACCTAAATCCCAGTTCCACAGATTCCCGGCGCTCGCTCATATAATCCAATAACTCTTTGAGTTTCTTTTTATCATCGGTTACAAGATATAACCTGGCCAAATCTAGAACCGGTCGGAACGAATCGGGATGATTTTCCGCCGCCACTCGAAGATGCTCAATAGCCAGAGGGTATTCACCCTTTTTATTGTGATATTCAGCCAAGGTTAAACGGGCGTCTATATTATCAGTTGATACGCTGAGGATATCTCGGCAGATATCTGAAATGGCCCCGAATTTCCCCAATTCAAAAAGCGCCTTTTCCAATCTTTCCAGAACCAGGAAAGACTCATCCGCCGCCGCCTTTATCATATCGTTCCAGACGGCCACAGCATTCTCTAATCTGTTCTCGGCCAGGTATGAATCGCCAATCCAAATATAGGCCGGGACACAACCGGCATTAATATTTATAGCTTCCTTAAATACCAAACGGGCGTCATGATATTTCTTTTTGTCAAATAATTTTCGTCCCTGAAGAAATTTATATATTGCCAGATTACCCTCTCCCTTTTCCTCTGGCGACAATTTGGCAAGCTTCTGTCTGATATTAAAAGCGGCATCCCAATCTTCAAGTTTTAACAGAACCTTAATCAGTTTTTTGGTCAGTCGCCGGTCGTTCCCATCAAGTCTGATTGCCTCAACCAATATATTCTTAGCCGCCTGAAAATCCTTAAGCTTAATATAATCTTCGGCCACCGAATCAAGAATGGTTACCTTTTGCGCATCCTCCAGCCCATGTCTTAGAGTTAAATCTTTATGAATCTGCAGGGCATTTTCAAACTTATCATACTTCCTGAGAATATTGCCAATTCGTATATAGGCGTCAATATTGGAACTGTCCTCGGAGACTACGTCACGAAACTTGGCAAAAGCTAATTCGTCTTTGCCTTCTAATAGGGCTCTCAGTCCTTCGATATAAGGCTGGGGATCCTTCCCCTTTTTGACTTTGCGATATCTATCATAATAAAAATAAATTATTATCAGGGCCAGAACGGCCAGCAGAAAAACAATTAATAATGTCTCCATCCATTACTCCCTGAGACCGTTCTTTTTTTCAAGTAGGTTTTTTGTCTCCTCAATAGGCCTGTTTCTCAGTGCCGTAACCTCATCCCTGTACCCCTTGATCTCTCGGTTGGCCTTATTTAACTGCGTTGATTGTTTAAGATAGATAGAAACAAACAGCAGCCATGAAACCAGCGCCCCCAAAGTAAATGACCAGAAAATAACCGTCAATAACGGCACATTAGCTCTTTGCGCCCAGATTAAATTAATATCGACTTTTTGCTCCAGTCCGCTATTGAACTGAGCAAACCCGATAATGATACCAATAATCACCAATATAAGAAAAGACCTGAATACCCACATATTTCCTCCTTGGAGGGTTTAGGAAAAATTAAGACCGCCGATTAGGTATTTATAATTCCTAAAATAAAATAATTCAGCCGGCCATAAATCTATTTTTCTATACTTTATCCCTTGGTATCACCAAATTTGAAGGTCTTGACTATTTTTTCAAAATCAAGATCCAGCATTTCAAAATATCTTGATTCACAGATAAAATGCATCATCACAATTGTATTGCCCTGCTTGGCGAAAAAGATTGAACCGGCATAAAAATCGGAGACAACATCATACTCCCCAAAAGTCCCCGACATTTCATCGCCGCCCGTACCGGCCGATGTAACTCGCATCGTATATTTTTGTTCGCCGGAAATCTTATGGCCAACCAAATCACCAATAGTTTTTTCGGAGTTCTTTTTTAATGTAAAATCGCCAAAGATCAATTTAAATTCGGATAAAATGTCTTTCTTCTGCGAAGATTTAAATTTATCTGCCAGCAGCGAATCGACAAACTGTTTCAAACCCAAAGATGACGTGTCCGCATATACAGTAATCTTCGGAATCGTTGTATAGGTCGGCACATGCTGGAAATGCATCGGGATATCATATTCCTTTTTGACAAGAGTAATCCGAACCGGCTTTTTACCTTTTTTTATTGAGGTGTCCCAGGTACCATTTATACTAAAACTAAAATTAAATTTGGCATCAGTATAAACACCGTCATCAATTTTACCGGCCTTACTTCTTTTTCTGGCGCCTGCAATGTTTACCGCCAGTATTAAAATAAGAAAACCTATCAATAGCCTTTTAAACATATCGCATCCTCCGACAATATTGCTTTTCCAAATATTTATAAATTATACACTTGTAGTCAATATATAATTAAAATTTCTTTACCAAAACTTAAAACGACTAAAAAACTGAGGAATTCTTATATTTTTTAAACAGTTTTCCCCACTCGGTCGACGAAAATTCTCTTATGATAGATTTTCCCACCGTTGGATACCATAACCAGTCATGATAAATATTGCTGGCCACAGGAGCCCAGACAACCAGCGGAGAATGCAGGGCAATTTTTTCCAGAAATTTGAGCGGTCCTTTCCGTAAAAGCTGATCACCCCAGATAACAAAAGAGCGCTTGGTCTCGAAACCAAAATCTACTTTTGAAATATCGTAACCAAGAATTTCTATTTTAGACGGCTCGCCAACACCAAGTCCGCGTTCATGACACATCCTGATATACGGAATACTCATCGGATCAAAGCCCATCATTTTTGCCGCAACGGAATCTATGGCGACCGAATCACCCGAGGCCAGGATAAAGTTTTTTGAATGAGGTGTCATTGTTCGAGGTCCGGCGCCGTCGCCACAAACAGTGCCATCCATAACTGCCAGAATATTGGGATGAAGCTCTTTTTGCATCAACATTAAATCAACCAGAACCTCATGCATATATTTATGCGCATAATGACGCACTTCCTTGAGCAGACCGCCAAAAGAGTTTTTTATGGCGCCGGTCGTTGTCGAGTGACCATGCGTTTTAACGGTTGGTAGATGAACAATCTGCTTGCCGATATACATCTTGGGAATCTGAATTCCCTCCGGAAAGATATCGTTAAGTTTCAGCAATTTTTCTTTGAAATTATAAACCACCCACTCAACATCCGGGAGTGGTGTATAACCCAGGCCATACTTTTTTAATACGGGCAGCCAGAGATTGTTCTGCGCCCCCTTTATCGGATTGGTAACAACCGTTTTGTTTTCGACCGGAATGAGTTTTTCGGTTGGGAAACCATCTTCGGTAAATGTTTTAGCCACTCCTTCAACCTGCCAGGGTTGAGAAGAACAGGCAGGAAAATATTTTGTCCAGGAGAGGTTAAGTTTTATTATTGTTTCTTTGTCAAAATCCAGAATTGATTTGTAATTAATTAACTCCAATAATTTCCTATAATCGTCTAAAACATTTGCCGAATCGGTCTTTAATACGGCAACTTTCCCATTTACTGTCATTTTTCAAATCCTATCTTTTTTCTTGCAATTATATTAACATAATCACCGGCCGGAATAAAATCAAACTCGCTGAGCAGTTTTTCTATTTTTTTTCGTAGTATCGATATCGAGCCATACTGCCTGAATTTCTGAAACATACTCAATCCTTCTACCCGGGGTTGTTTCTCATCCAATTCCCAGGGATGAATATATACTACGGCCGGTTGATTATCTTCGTTAAGCTTTTTTACCATTTTGGCTGTGTACCAATATGGCGAATGTCTCAGGTATCCGCCACCGCAAACCGGCATATTTTTGCCAAATAATTTGATTGTCGAAGCTGGTATTTCATAAATAGTCCGCCCGCTTTTTAGTTTCATCCTGAATATTCGTCGCGGAGCCGATGGTTCGCCATAAATGTCGTGCTTTATTGGGAATATCGATGAATCATATTTGAAACCCAGCTCAGCCAATATCTCAAAAGCCCAGGGAACCGATGAATTAATTGACCAACTGGGTGCTCGATAGCCTATTGGCACAATACCGGAAGCATTGGTAATTACCTCTATTGCCCGCTTAGTATCATCCCTGAATGCATCCTCGCCGAGATGATCGACTCTGGTGTGACAATAACTATGACAGGCAATCTCATGCCCAAAACCGGCAATTTCACCCATTAAATCAGGGATTTTTTTCGCTATCCAGCCAAGTATAAAAAATGTTGCCCGAACATTATATTTGTTAAACAACTCAAGTAAACGGTGAGTAGTATCTTCAATCCGTAAGGGAAATTGGTCCCACTGGTCGGAACTTATTTTTTGTCTTAAATTCTCAACAACAAACCAATCTTCCAGATCAACTGTCAGAATATTCGTAAACATTATATTTTAAATATGTGTATACCTGGCCCGGCTGAAATGCTACTTTTCCGAAGATTTATAATTATAGCCATAGTAATTATGATCATAATAGTATGGCAGCGATTTCTTCAGATTATTCATTATAACACCGACAAGTTTTCCGTTATGATTGGCCAGCATTTCACGAGCCCGGCTTACAATTGTCCTTTGGGTGACTCCAGCTTTAATAACGAGCAAAACAGCATCAAATTCTTCGATAAATATTAATGTGTCCATTACCGGAATCAGGGGCGGAGAATCAACGATAATAGTATCATAGTAAAACTTCATCTCCTCAATAATTCGATGAACGTTGGGACCATTAATTAGTTCCGAAGTATTATCTGTAAATTTTCCGGCGGTTAGCAAATCGAGTTTATCCAAATTCGTCGGTTTCACCGCCTTTTTGGGAGCCAGACCATCAATTATTATCTCAGAAACTCCGCCGAGGCGTTTTATACCAAAAAACTTATGTATAGTCGGTCTTCTCAGGTCGAAATCAATTAACAGAGTTTTATTATTTTTATAAGTGGCCGATGTCATTGCCAAAAATGATGAGGTTATGGACTTTCCTTCAGATAAAGTGGCCGATGTTATCAGGATTACCTGCTTATCGCCGCCCTTTTTTGATTTATCAAGATTATGCAGAATTCTGCGGAATTCGGCTGATTCCGGGGACTCCGGATTGAAAACATCCTGAATTGAAACTAATTTTGATTTTCCGGTCAAAACATCCTCACCTATGAATTTTTCTCCGAAATATCAAAAACCGTATCGGATAATTTCAAAAACTGATCTTCGGCAAGTTCACGAGCTTTCAGGGCTTTTTTCAGTTTGGGATTTATCTCCAGTGCCTTTTTTAAATAATCGACGCCCCGCTCCCAGTCGAATTTCGATTGATGAAGATAGCATACGGCCAACTCATGATAAAGATCAACGTAGCCTGGATTTTTTCCTATTTCCTTTTTCAGGAATGCTATTCTGTCCGAGATATTATTTTGATTTGCCCAATCGGTATACATTAGAAATCGTTGGAAGAAGGAAGATTTTTCGCGACGTTGCCTTTCTTCCTTATCTCGCCGAATCTCAACCAATAGAGCAAATGCTTTCTTCGGATTGCCGTCTTTGATATATGTAACGGCATTGTCATAATTCTGGCACTTATAATACGGATAAATCAATACTGCCTTATTAAGCATATCGATCGTCTGGGTGGCAAAATCTCCGGAAAGATTATAGTCCTCCCGATTAACCTCATTTAAAATATAAGTTATCGCCAGATTAAAATAAGCATCAGCATAATAAACATTCTGTTTGATAGATTCTTCAAATTCCATAATGGCTCTTCGACAGGCTCCGGTCCCCTGATACGCTTCCCCCAGACAATTACGATAATCCGCATACAAAGGTTTTAACTCCACCGCCTTATTCCCGGCCTCCACCGCTTCATCATAATTTCTCAAAGCCAATTCGGTTCGGCAAAGATAAAACCATGCTTCATGAAAATCCGGCCTAATCTTAGCAACGGTCCGGAAAAGCCGCTCTGTTTCGGAGTATAGTTTTTTGTAATACAAAGCGATTCCAAGCTGATGCATTAACTCGGGCGAACTCTGTTCAATGACTTCATTAAAACACCTAAGCAAATATTCGAGTTCCGATTTTTTTTCACTATGCGCCGCCTTGATCATATCCAATATTTGATCCTCTGATATCTCTTCGGAATGCGGGAGTATATCGGCATCAAGAAATTCACCATCAACAAAAAGCGAGGTTTTTACGACTCCCTGCTCGATATCATTGAGAGTTTGTATCATAAATTCCTTTTCACCCTCGACAATACGGCTATTTAATCGATATGATTCCATAATTTATCTCCAGTTTATTTACCGTCCCAGGATTGCCTTATATTGGCCGCTCCAATTAAAAACGGACTTTCTTCAAGAATGTATAATAAATTTTATACAATAAAGCTATTATTCTCCCAATGTTAAGACCCCAAGAGCATCAGCCAGTATAACAACAGTGCTGATTCCACCAATAATCGCCACCCATTCGGTAATTCTCATTCCCAGAAATCCGCCACTTCTACGCGGTAGTATAATAACATCTTCGGGTCTGATAAAAACTCTTCCGGCAATAGCCTCATCAGTATATTTTTTTAGATTTACTCGTTTTATTTGAGTGCCTATTCCGGCTTTTGTAATAATTTTCGCCCTATTAAGATTAGCATCCGGAGTGGGCCCTCCGGCCAGGGCAATGGCATCTAAAATATCAATATTCTTTTCAAGATTTATGGCGCCGGGCAGATTAACCTCACCTATAACATAGAAAAGATTTCTCAAGTCCTGCGATTGGCTTAAGGCCGTCCCCGGAAGTCCGGTCGGCGTTCGGGGTATCTCTATGGTATCGCCGGAATGAACCTGTGGCAATTCATTTAGCCTTCCGGTTGTTACTAGTGCACTGACATTAACAATTTCCACCTCGCCGGCATTTTCACCGCCCCGAATAATAAGAACACGACCGAGATCGCCCAATTCACTTACCCCTCCGGCTTCATTTATTATTGTCCAGAGATCCGGTATAGCTTCAAAAGTGTATTTCCCGGGGGCATGAATCTGTCCGGAAACAAACACTTTTTGATTGTTATATTCAGTAACTCGAACGACGGCTTGTGAAATTGCACTATTATAACGGCTCATTTGCCTGATAATTTCTCGTTCCAAAGCGGATGTTGTTAGTCCGCCCGCCTTTATTTCGCCAATAATATCAAGCGCAATTTTTCCATCCTGGGTAACCCGGACAGTAGCGTCAAGATTATTATCCTGCCAAAATCTAATCTCTAAAACATCTTCGGGACCTATTACATATGGCTCCTGAGCGTACCCCGATATAGAAAACAAAATCGCCAACAGCTGGAAAAATAAAATTTTCCCCATCGACGTTTTATCGATATTTATTTTTTTACAATATTTTTTCACTTTTTTACCTTCCCTGGTCTATAACTATTGAAATCGGCTTATATCCTTATATCATTTAGCCCGATTTGCCTAAAACTTAATATATATAATACAGTCTTATGTTCCTTAGGACGATTTTAAATTATATTTCGATTCAAAAAGACGGGAACAATTTCTGCCCTCCGCTTTGGCTTGCAACAATGCCTTATCAGCGGCTTTAATAAGGTCATCAACCGATTCGGCATCAACCGGATAGACGGCCCCGCCAATCGAAACCGAATATTGTAGGTTATCGGATACCCCTTCAAGTTTTATGGGATTGGAAGCAATCCTGCTTCTGATTCTATTCATAGACAGACGGGCTCTGTTTCGACTTGTCTCAGACATTATCAGACAGAACTCATCACCGCCGTATCTTGAAATCAAATCGATCGAGCGTACCGAATCGGATAATATATTTGCCAATGATTTTAGCAAAATATCTCCGGCCGGATGACCGTAATTATCATTGATTATCTTTAAATCATCAACATCAAGAATTAATAAGGTCAGCGATCGGCCATATCTGGCTGCACGCTGGAGTTCTTCGGTTAGACGTTTATGAAAGTAACGATGATTATAAACGCCGGTTAGACCATCGGTATAGGACATCTCCTTTGCCCTTTCATAACGCCCAACATACTCGATCAGTGGAATAGCATTGCGCCAATAATCCTGTACGTATTTTTTTATATCATTTTTTAAGCGATTATCATTCCAGGCAAGAACCGCTTTTTGATTATTTAGCCATGGAATCGCGGCAATATTATCAATCTCGTCGTTTATATCGCCCAGTTGTTTATTGATCTGTGGAAAATCTTGAGAAGCATCTTTTAAATTGTATACCTCACCTGGTTTAAGTTCGTCCAATATTATATCATAATTTTCTTTGAGAACCTTATCAATGGAATCCTTGACCCGCAAGTTAACCGAAATAAGCGAATTATCATTATCTGTGGAATTGACATAAAAGGCCATTTTGTCAAAGTTACCTTCTTTACGAAGGGCTTTTGTCAATTCCGTAACAAGTTCCTGGCTGTTCTTTATTTTCAAATATCGATTAAGATCACGTCTGGCTATCACCTGCTCCAAATTACTTGAATTATTGGGAGCGAAAGAGTTTTTCAACTGGTTTTCATATTTTTTAAGCTTTTTCTCCTGTTGTCTGATATGATAAGCGGCCGATAAACTAAAGGCCAGCGCCGTTGTCAGGAATTTCAAAGAAGCATTGGATGAAGAGAGATCGGTTTTAATAAAATAAACGCCAAACAGATTGTTCCTGAGAAAAACAGAAAAGAAATAATTAAAATTATGCCCTTTAAATAATAACATAATTTCCGGAGGCAATATTGAGTTCAATTCCGATATTTCAGTTACCTCCGAAATGGTTCTTAATCTTGCCTGTAGCTCCGGGGTTAAGGTGAACGAAAGCTGTCTTAAGCTGTTGTCTCTCACGCCGTTAACGTGATTGGTTTTTAATTTAAATTTGGATAGCTTAAGAAATGCTATTTTTGAGCATTTTAGATAATCGCCCAGGATACGCGAAACCCGCCCGGCAATATCGGGCAATCTCCCGGCTTTGGCATTATCGACAACCGATGATATTAACTCATTAATCGCCTTCTCATCCAATAGAATGGCACCCTTGGTCTTACGCCATCTAACAAGAATGGATACCGATAAAACCACCACCATCGTGGCAAGACTATATATTAAAATCTGCTCTAACATATGGCTGTAAAATAATTTACCTCATTATAAAAGTAAATAATTATTATAAAATGTCAACTAAAATAAGCTTTCGACTGAGTCGAATAAAATGTTGATATTATTCGTCGGTTTCCCCAAACAGACATTTGGCTTCTTTGATACTTTCAAATGATTTGATAATTTTGTCAAACTCGAGAAGATAATAATTTTCGGATACATTTGGAATCATATTGGTCAGAACAATTTCTCTGTTTTTTTCATGAATTTCCCCGCAGGCAGTGATGAGAACGCTCCATCCGGCCGTAGAGATATAATCAACCGACGAAAGATTTAAAATTACACCCTGGCTATCACCGCCAATAATACTGATTAATACTTTCTCAAGATCCGGCACCGTCAGGGCATCTATTATGCCGCTAATATTAATAATTGTTATATTGGACGGCATCTCTTCGGATATAGAAATTTTCAATCCAGCCATACAGTAATAATTAAGTCTTTTTTAGTAAAAAAACCTATTGAATTCTTGTTTTGAATTACTCTAAATATCCAAATCATATTATTTAAGAGCAATCGGTTCAAAGGGAAAAGCGATATTCTTCTGCGAGAAGAGACATAATCTTTAAAGAATAGAATTTTTCTTTATATTTGAAAGATTCGCGATGTGTCCCTTCCAGTATAAATCCCTCAGACTTATAGAGCCTGAGAGCCCGCTCATTGTCTTCTATTACCTCCAGCCACAAACGATGCGCCCTCAAATCATCAAAAGCAAATTTCTTCATCATTTGCATCGCTTTTCTGCCAAAACCGAATCCCTTTTCATTTATAACCAAACGTTTAAACTCAATGCTTTCATCCGGATTTTCCAAACCTACCAGAATTATATACCCAACAATTCTTTTATCTTCAATAGTTTCAATAATTAAATGGGCATAATTATTATCATTAACGGCATTAATATGTTGTTCACTTGTCCACCGTCTGATATACGGCCTGTTTTCATCATCCCTTTCCATTTTCAAAACAATTTCCATATCTGATTTAATAGTGGGACGAAATATAATTTTTTCATTATTCATATTTTAAATTTTTGACCCGTTATACTTATTCCGGTTTCCAAAAATAACATTTTAACTCAATGACATCATCAGGCGAAAATTTGATCCCTTCATCCTCAAGCATCGCCTTTTGGATTTCATAGCCGGAATTCGGCTTTAGTGAGATTTTGCCCCTACTGTTTATTACCCTGTGCCAGGGTAATTTTTCTTTGCCTGACGATGTATGCAGCGTTCGTACAACCTGGCGCGCCGCCCGGGGACTGCCGGCCATTGCCGCAATCTGTCCATAAGTAGCCACTTTTCCCTGCGGTATTTTTTTAATTATTTTTACGACTTTTTGATGAAATGTCTCTGACATCTCAATTATTATCTTTTAACAATTTTCTTGCTGATTTCCTGCAGTCGCTCGATATTGGCGAACTGTCTCAAGCAGAGATTATAATCATTCTCAGAGATGTCCGGAAATCTTTTATAAGATTCTTTTTGGCTGCCAAGATAGGGCTTCAGTTTGTCGCAGATGTATTCATCGCAGTAAGCACAATTTTCAATTCCTTTCTCGATCACGCACGGTCTTATCGGGCATGTTTTGTCGGCTCTAGTTTCCCCATAACAGCCTTCGCATTTGACATTATCAACATCATACATTTGAAGATTTAAATACTTCTTCCAGCCGTCCACCAGTTTTTGCCTTATTTCCGGATCTTCGGATCTGGCAGCGCAAAGATCGCATCGATACCCGCATCGCGCAAAAATTTCTCCCAACAGTAAATCCTCCTTAAATATGTACGGCAAATTTGCAGACTTCACCGCCCTGCAAAACCGATTCGACTATTTCAATTTTTACCGGACGATCCAAAATACCTTCCCAAATCCTCTGACACCAGCCGGCCCCGCAATAACAATATGTCGGCGATAAATCGCTATCGGCGGCGCGGGCATAATCGCAATGACAGAAATAGTATCTTTTTTCCTTCTTAGTTTTTGCCTTTTTATGCTCCTCGGGAAAAGCCGGTGCTTTCGTGATATAGATTATATTGCCTTCCCTGACCGGTTTGACCAAAAATGCTTTCCCGTGTAGATAATCTATCAGTTTATCAATATCTTTGTGCTTATCATACTCAGCCTTGTAATCAGCTATCGATTCATCCTGGCAACTGCAGGAACACTCTTTCATGATTTTCCAGCGATCCTTTTCGTCAGGAACAAGCTTGTCAAACTTCTCCATGACCGTTTTTACCCAGGCAGCTTTCCCCTTTGGATCCGCTTCATCTAAATCCTCGCTTCCCTCTACGAGTTTTCTCCGCTCGGCTTCATCTATAAAATCTTTGAGATTCTTTTTAAGTTTCTCATGCCATGGTAATTCATTCATATCCTAACTCCATTAATGCGTCCGTCTGACATATAAATAGTCATTAATTTGTCTTTGTGCAATCAATAACATTCTCGGTGATATTACCTTCCGAATCTTTGATATTAAGAATTATCCGCATCGTATTTTCAGATGTCTTGCGATAGACCAAACCATCAAAGCTTAATTCATTGGCATCGCCGCCCACAAACGGGAACGTAATCACCTCATCTTTTTCTTCCCAGCCCGTCAAATCGGCGTTAAAATGTTTAAGCCTTAGAACCGGTCCGGCGGAATCAAGAGTAATTGTAAAAATCTCATAAAAACTGACAGCATCATTGACCATTAATTTAAAGGTTCCGCACATACTCCCCCCCGCCGCCGGAGACCAAACCTCTTCAAACTGTCCACCAAAAGCCTCACCTTCCCAGCGACCGGCCAACCATTCAAAATCCTCAAATGAATTAATCAACTCTTTTTTGTTATTCATATCATTCTCCGAAAAACCAATTTCCGATGAAATCCAACAAAGAA
>CBFCZE010000055.1:0-16847 GCA_965602655.1 uncultured bacterium | reverse complement strand
TAGCCGTCGGCGGATTGTTCAGGGAAACCGTAATTATTGTCTGACAGGTGGCAACTTCACCGCACTCGTCGGTGGCAGTCAGGGTAATAAAATTCTCTCCTTCGACAGGAGTAAAGGTAACGTCGTTTCCGGTCAGAGTTCCGTTATCAACACCAGAGTTTAATAAATTGTCATCAGCGTCATCATATAAGAATCCGTTTATTGTAACAGAAGACAGATCGCAAACAAATAGGTCCTGCTCATTCGGACAGGTTGCCGTCGGCGGACTATTTAGAGTTACCATAACAGTCGTCTGACAGGTGGCCGTCTTGCCACACTCGTCGGTAACCGTTAAAGTTATAATATTTTCACCTTCAATAGGTGTTAAGGTAACATCGCCTTCAATCAAAGTTCCGTTATCGACTTCGGCGCTTATTAAGTTGCCATCTGGGTCATCATATCCAAATCCGGTAACCGTAATCGGAGATAAATCGCAAACAAACAGTTCGGAAGTTCCGGGGCAGGTTGCCGTCGGCGCAGCGTTCAGGGAAACATTTACGATCGTTTGACAGGTCGTAACAGCCCCGCATTCATCGGTCACCGTAAGGGTAATGGTGTTCTCACCTTCGACCGGTGTGAAAGTAACATCCGATCCGTCTAAAGTGCCGTTATCGACTTCATAAGAAATTAGATTATCGTCAATATCGTCATATAAGAAGCTGCCTATAGTAATCGGTGACAGATCGCAGACAAACAGATTCCGTTCGTCCGGACATGTTGCCGATGGCGCGCTATTTAGAGTTACTGTAATTGTTGTCTGGCAGGAGGCGATTTTGCCGCATTCATCAGTTGCCGTCAGAGTGATTATATTCTCGCCCTCTATTGGCGTAAAGGTCAGGTCAGTACCGTTAATGGTTCCGTTATCAACTTCGCACGAAACCAGATCGTCATCTATATCGTCGCAAACAAATCCGCTGAGTGTAATCGGAGATAAATCGCAAACCAAAAATTGCTGTTCCTGCGGACAGGAAACGGTCGGGGCCGAATCGATAACAACATCAACTACTATTGAATCGGTGGCGGTGGAATCGCATTCATCACGGGCAGTTACATATACTATATACTGATCCGATGTCGTTGGGGTAAAACAAATTATTCCGGAAATTTCATTATAAAAAGCCGCTGGTGCATTCGGATCAAACGGCTGTACATCAATTGTTATTTCAGCTAAATTATAATCGATATCATTTATTCCGGCCGGGAAACATATTTCAGCAGGATCACAGAGCCAGTGCGATTCATCCGGAGGTAAAACCACCAACGGATTTGAATTCATTGTAACCGAGGAAGTAAACTGGCATATTTCGGTAAAACAATCGGTTTCAACCGTCACAGCAATTTCTTTTTCAACCGAGCAGTTTGTATAGAAACATACCTCATTGGTCTCGGCATTAAACCAAGCCGATGATGGTGTTACTGTCACAGTGGCACCAAAGGGGATTCCGCCAATCGGATAACAAAGCGTATCCGGACCGCAAATAAATTTGGTAACATCACCGGGGCAGTCTAATTCAAAGGTGGGAGCAACTTCCACCTCAACCGTAAATTCGCTCGTGGCTGTTTCGCCACACTCGTCGGTCGCCGTAAGAATTATAATGTTTGTTCCGACTACCGGCGTAAAGGTTACTTCGGTACCATTTATAGTGCCGTTATTTGCTTCGCAAGTGGCCAGGTTGCCGTCAATATCGTCACAGATAAAGTCGTCCAGTGTAATGGGCGACAGGTCGCACAGATAAAGCTGCTGATTTTCCGGTGTCGAAGCGGTTGGCGCACTATTTAATATAATATTGAATGACGTTTGACAGGTGGTTACTTCACCGCATTCATCAATGGCCGTCAGAATAATTATATTTTCGCCTTCAGCCGGCGTGAAAATAACATCATTGCCTGCCAGGCTTCCGTTATCGACCTCAACCGATATTAGGTTGCCGTCAATATCATCATAGAAAAAGCCCGGGAGTGTAATCGATGACAAATCACAGACGAGTAAATCCTGAGCGGGCGGGCAGGTAACTGCCGGCGGACTGTTAAGAGTTACCGTAATTATCGTCTGGCAGGTTGTGGACGCACCGCACTCATCGGTGGCGGTAAGATTAATTATATTTTCGCCTTCAACCGGCGTAAAAGTGACCTGATCCTCTACAAGAGTACCATTGTCAACACCTGCAAAAATGAGATTACCATCGATGTCATCAAAAAAGAATCCGGCGACAGTAATCGGTGACAAATCGCATACCATCAATTGCAGATCTTCCGGGCAGGTAACAGTCGGAGCGCTGTTCAGATTTATCATGACGGTTGTTTGATTGGTGGCCACCTCGCCGCATTCGTCGGTCGCAGTTAAAGTAATCGTATTAAGACCCGCGACCGGAGTAAAGGTTACTTCGCCATTTAATAATACACCGTTGTCCACATCGCACGTGATAAGATTTCCATCGATGTCATCACAGATAAATCCCTGAATGGTAATATCGGATAAATCACAGACAAATAACTCGGAAGGTTCGGGAACAGATGCCGTCGGAGGAGAATTGAGAGTAACAATAATTGTTGTCTGGCAGGTGGTCTCTTCGCCGCACTCATCAACAGCAGTTAAAATAATAACATTTGTGCCTTCAACCGGAGTAAAACAGACGGATCGGCCGGAAATCGCCATAGCGCTGTTTAAATCGGTCTCATTAAAGTCAAAGATATTATCGACAGCAACAGCGCCACCGCTTTTGGATACAGGAGCCCGGTCAGGATCGCCCATAAAATATCCGCCGGAAACATCACAGGTTACCAAATTGCCGTCAATATCATCGCAAATAAATCCATCTATACAAATTTCGCTCAAATCACAAACAAACAATTCAAGATCGCCGGGACAGGTCGCGGTCGGTGGGCTATTTAGAATCACAGTTATTGTTGTCTGACAGGCTGTGACTTCGCCGCATTCGTCGGTTGCGGTCAAAGTAATAATATTTTCACCGATAATCGGCGTAAATGTCAAATCAGTGCCGTTAATGGTTCCGTTATCGGTCTCACATGACACCAAATTCGCGTCAATATCATCGCATATGAATCCGGAAAGCAGCACCGGAGATAAATCGCATAAGAACAGTTCCTGATCGCCCGGACAGGTAACCGTCGGCGCGCTATTCAGCGATACCTTAATAATTACCTGATTGATTGCAACGAGCCCGCATTCATCGGTGGCCGTTAATGTAATCGTGTTAGTTCCAACCACCGGAGTAAAAGTAACCTCATCGCCATCAATGGTACCGTTATCGACTTCGCATGAGGCCAAATTGGCATCGGGATCATCGCAGATAAAACCAGCTAAAGTAATCGGTGATAAATCACAAACAAACAGCTCATCATCATCCGGTACAGTCGCAGTCGGAGGTCGGTTCAATGCGATATTAAAAACTGTCTGGCAGATAGTAGTTTCACCGCATTCATCGGTGGCAGTTAAGGTAATGATATTTTCGCCTTCAACCGGAGTATATGTTACTACCTCCCCATCCAAAACTCCATTATCAACCTCACATGAGACTAGATTACCGTCGATATCATCACAGAAAAATCCGCTTAAAGTGCGAGGTGATAAATCACATACCGCACGAATTGCTACTTGAGGACAAGTAACAATAGGAGCACTATTTAAAGTCACTAATATTGAAGTCTGGCAAGTCGTTACCTCACCGCATTCATCGGTGACGGTCAATTCTATAATATTTTCACCTTCAACAGGAGTAAATGTAACCTCGCCATTGGTCAAAACGCCATTATTGACTTCGCATGAAACCAGATTACCATCGACATCATCACAATTAAATCCTGAAATAGTAATATCAGAAAGGTCACATACAAACAGTTCCATATCCCCCGGACAAGTCGCAACCGGGGCATTATTAACTGAAACCGTAAAAATTGTCTGACAGGTCGTCTCTTCCCCGCACTCGTCAATAGCCGTCAGCGTAATAATATTCTCGCCGGCAACCGGCGTAAAGGTCAAATCATTATATGTTAATGTCCCATTATCCGTCTCACAGGAAACCAGATTGTTATCAATATCATCACAGATAAATCCGGGAATTGTAATTGGCGACAAGTCGCAAACAAAAAGTTCCTGATCAGCAGGACAGACAACTGATGGAGCGCTGTTGAGTGTTACTATTATAGCAGTCTGACAAGTCGTTATCAGGCCGCACTCATCCGTGGCCGTCAAGGTTATCACATTTTCGCCTTCAACCGGCGTAAATGTAACCTCTTCGCCGCTTAGAACACCATTATCAACTTCACAACTGGCCAGATTTCCATCTATATCATTGCATATAAATCCATTCAACGTCACCGGGGATAAACTACAAATAAGCAGTTCCTGAACCGGTGAGCAGGTCGCACCTGGCGGACTATTAAGAGTAACTATTACTGTAGTCTGACAGGTTGTAACCACGCCGCATTCATCGGTGGCCGTTAAAGTTACTATATTTTCGCCTTCAACCGGCGTAAAAGTAACATTGCCATCAGCCAAGACGCCATTGTCAACCTCGCACGAGACCAGATTGCCATCAATATCATCGCAGATAAATCCACTCAATGTAACCGGAGACAAATCACAAACAAGCAGTTCCTGAATTGGCAAGCAAGTTGCCGTCGGCGCTGAATTTATTGTCACATCAAGATTTATTGTACCGACATCCATAGCTTCACAGTCATCATAAGCAGTAACTGTCATTTTGTAGATACCCGAAGCGGTTGGCGTGAAGCAGGCATTTCCGGTTATTTCACTGTAATTTCCAATTTGTCCGCCCGGTAATATTTCAATCAAAATATCAGTAATATTATTATCGACATCATCAATACCGGCCGGAACACAAATCTCAGTCGGTTCACAGAGCCAGAACGACTGATCTTCGGGAAGCATAACAATCGGATTTGAATTAAGGGTGACGTCAACCGTAAACATACAACTGTCAAGGTCAACCGGCGGGCAATCATCACCAACGCATCTCAAATTTTCAGTGCTGACAATAACTTTTATATCCTTAATCACAGAACAGTTAGTATAGAAACAAACTGAATTTTTGTCCCGGTCAAACCAGGCTGATGATGGTTCAACTGTCACTATCGCCGCTTCCGGGATACCGCCAATAGGATAACATAAAGTATCCGGTTTACAGATAAATTCGATCGCGCTTTCGGGAGGACAATCAAGAACAAAACCGAGAAAAATATCAAAAGTAATCAATGAAGTATCAGCGCCACAGGAATCGGAAACCTCTATTTCAAATTCATAGATGCCATAATCTAGAGGAGTAAATGTCAGCATTCCGGTATTGCTGTCAATTGTCCCATCACCGGAGACTAATGAGAATGTAATTGGATCATCCTCAGCGTCGGTAGCATCAACGTCGTAACTTATTTCCTCGCCGATTACCGCAGCCTGTTCGACTACGCCACCATTGGTTATAATTGGAGAATGGTCAAAATAGATAACATAAGTTTTGGTAAAGTAAATCGGCTCACTCACTTCATCGGTGGCTACATAAACGACCTCATAAGTTCCTTCCTGGGTAGGCGTATATTCATAGTATCCCCCGGCCGGAGAAAAGGAAGCGGTATAGTCAAATGTCCCAGGACCCGAATATAGAGCCAGGCTAAGTGTTTGCCAGGTATCCACATCGGTAACAACAATCGTATCATAAATCGTTGATCCTTCGCAAATATAAAAACTCTCCTTAGTCGGCGGATCAAAAGCCGGCGGGTAATTCGGACAATCTACGCATTCGGTTCTCAAGGGGATAGTAGAAGAATCGCTAACTGGAACGGCCCCACCATTTTTGGTTATCTCACCAAAGGCGCTAATTGTAAATAATAAAAAATAGGTCATGGCCAGTGCCGTAACCACGAACTTAGATCTATGCATTATTCCTCCAAAAGCAATTCAGCAAATCATCATGCCCATGTACTGGCGGTACGGTACTGTAAAGAGCAAAACCAACTGACAAGTTATAGCTGCCTAAAATCTTTTGTGCATCCTTTAAAGCAATAGTCTCGGAACAAACCGAGACAACAAACAAATTAGTAAGTACTAATGCAGTATAACAAAACCACCAATAATATATCCTTAAACCTGAATATGTCAAGCTATTTCTGAGACTATAATTCTCTTGGAATCCCTTTATTGTCATCACCTTAGGGACTTCCAGGACAAAATACTTCTGATTGCACAAAATGTTTTTATTTTGCGTAAAAATCATCTATATATCAGCATCCCTAAAATATAAATTATAGTTTGTCGGGGATGTTCAATGCAATTTTCCTGCCCTATTAATAAAATGAATGGAACAGACGAAAAATTGATAAAAATGAGACATTTTCTTAATAAGAAAATACTAGCCCACCATAGATGGATACGGTATAAAAGTCACATATTCATAATGTTACGCCATTATAATCATGTTATACTTTAATTATCAAAATGAAATAATATTGTCATTTTTTTAAAATATATACTTTTTATTCAATATAAACTGGTGGGACTGGCTAATAAATATGCAAAAGATTACATATTATTAAACAATAAAAGACCGCCCAATCTGGGCGGTCTTTTATAATTGATAAGATTGATGTATGTGCTATTTTGTATCGAGAATAATCGGCAGGCCATCCTTGCTGTTGCCGATTACGACTATTTTAGTGTTTGGGGATTCGGCCAGTTTTTGCGTTGCCTCAATACCTTTCCAGGTGAGTAAGGAGGGAGTCAAGCCGGATGAAACGATCTTTTGAAAATCGGCAATACCCCTGGCTTCAATCCTTTTTCTTTCAGCTTCCTGGGTTTCTTTCAGAAGAACAAATTCCATTTTTTCGGCATCTTGAGACGCCTCCAGCTTGGCATTGATAGCCTCGGTTATTTTTGCCGGAAGGCCAACATTGCGAATAATTATATTTTCAATTGAAATAAACTTATCCTTCATTAAATTCTGCATCTCCAATACAATTTCGTTGGCAATCTCTTCCCTCTTTGTAGAATAGATCTCTTCCGGTTTGAATTTCCCTACTACCTGCCTGGAGACACCGCGGAGGGCCGGAGCGACGGCAACATTATAATAGTTGGGACCCACCGTAATCTGCAATGAATCAAGCTTGTTAAAAATCGGCCGGAACCAGACGGTCATCTCCAAACCAATCGAGGCACCATCAGAAGAAAGAACATGCAAATCTTCGCGGCGCTCATCAAGCTGGATCTTATAAACAAAGATATTGTTCCATGGAATATGCCAATTGAATCCTTCGGGATATATTTTGCCCATTTCGGTGCCATCACCGAATTTGTAATAAAATACGCCCCGATGTCCTGATGGAATCTGCGTACCGCATCCGGCCATTCCTGAAACAAATATCAGGATAAGCAAAAGCGGTAATAACATTAATTGATTTCGAGTCATACGACCTCCTTGTAATATTTTGGTTTTTTACTATTTTGTGTTTCACAGGAGATTGTATATGAAATACTAATATTAATCAATAAAAAAATAAACATATATCAAATATCAATTTTGAAAGGAATTACATAATCACCGCGCTTAACAAGTGTCGATTCAACAACAAGCGCTTCCCCTTCAGCCGACAGGGTGTCAACTTTAAAATAAAATCCTGATTCATCGCTGTCAAAGGATATTAATTGATAGAATACATCCGTAGCCAATGGAATCTGCCAACCGGTTTTATAAGTTCCATTATCCAGAACCGTATTAAAGGCTTTTATAGTTTCGCTTTGATCTCGACAGAATAGCCGCTCCTGATAATTACTGGAAAAAGTAATTGAATCCCCCAGAGGAAGTTTTGCTATAAAATCTTCAACGACATAATATCTCCCCAAACGATAGTTGGGCAAACTTGAAACATTTACGGGTGTAGCAGTAAAGACCTGACCGCTATCGCTGGCAAAATGACCGTCTATGCTATAACCCAGACAGGAATATCCCCAAAACCGCCACCCATGGTATTGTAAATTGTCCTCATACATTTTCATAAAATAGGCAAAACGCTGTAGGCTGCTCTCGAATTTATAGGCCAGGATTGTATCGTTGTCGCGAATCCGAAATATATCACCGGTAAAATCATCATCTATAACCGCCACAGCATCTCTGATATAGTCAAATGGATAGATATTTCTGGGAGGTTCATACAAATCAAGCGAATCGACTGTTATTGAACGGGATACATTTTCGACCCGATAAAAGTAAAGATCATCGCTTTCATCTAAAGGAAAGGGGGCCTCTTCAGGATATATATCCGTCGAATACAATTCTTTGCCGTCCAAAGAATTATTAATAAAATTGCTCATTTCCCGCAGATAATCAACTCTGTCCACCGGTATTTCTCCGCACGAAAACAGGCCCGCAAAAATTACTAATATAAATAACCAATATTTTAGCTTGCGTTTTAACATCTCTATTTCCTCTGACGTTTATTTTTCAATTTTGTCTTAATATTTTTAATTTCATCGCGAAGCGCCGCCGCTGTTTCAAACTCAAGATTTACAGCTGCTTTTTTCATCGCTTTCATTAAGAATCCAATTTGATCTTCAGCGGTCATTTCGGCAAAAAAATCAGGTTTTTCGATTTCGGTCGTCTCTTCGGTTTTGGAATCAGCAAAACTGGTTGCTTTTAATATTTCATCTCTGGTCTTAAAAATTGTCTCCGGATTAATATTATGCTCTTTGTTATAAACAAGTTGTTTGATCCGCCGCCGCCGGGTTTCATCTATTGCCTTTTTCATCGAATTGGTGATTTTGTCAGCATAGAAAATAACTTCGCCATTTTTGTTCCTGGCCGCCCGCCCGGCTGTCTGAATTAGCGATCGCTCCGAGCGAAGAAACCCCTCCTTATCAGCATCAAGAATGGCGACCAAAGAAACCTCCGGCAAGTCCAATCCTTCCCGCAGGAGATTTATTCCGACCAAAACGTCAAACTCAGCCAATCGGAGATCACGAATTATTTCGGTTCGATCGATAGCGTCGATTTCGCTATGCAAATAACGAACCTTGATATTCAGCTTCTGAAGATAGGCGGTCAAATCTTCAGACATTCTTTTCGTTAAGGTTGTAACCAGAATCCTCTCTTTTCTTTCCGCCCTCCCTCTTATCTCATTTATAAGATCGTCAACCTGATCTGCCGATGGTCTCACCGATATTTCCGGATCACACAATCCGGTCGGTCTGATAACCTGCTCAACTATAACCCCTCCGGTTTTTTCGAGCTCATAATCAGCCGGCGTGGCCGAAACAAATATCACCTTTTTTATAAGCGATTCAAACTCATCGAAAAATAGCGGACGATTATCCAGCGCCGATAGCAGGCGAAAACCATGTTCTACAAGAACTTCCTTACGCGATCGATCACCGGCAAACATTCCGCGAACCTGAGGAATGGTCTGGTGCGATTCATCTATTATTACCAGAAAATCCTCCGGAAAAAAGTCTATCAATGTTGCCGGACGTTCACCGGGGGCGCGTCCAGTCAGATGACGCGAATAATTCTCAATTCCGCTGCAATATCCAATCTCTTTCATCATCTCAAGGTCATAACCGGTTCTCGATTCAAGTCTCTGTGCCTCCAGAAGCTTCCCGGCCGATCTAAGATGCTCAAGCCTCTCTGCTAATTCTATTTCAATTGCTTTTATGGCACGCTCCATTTTTGGATTGGTCATCACAAAATGTTTGGCCGGATAAATAGCCACTTTGGTCCGATCACCAAGAATTTCACCGGTTAAGGGATTAATTTCGGCAATTCGTTCGATCTCATCCCCATACAGCTCTATTCTAAAAGCCGATTCGGAGTAGGCCGGAATAATTTCCAAAACATCTCCCCTGACTCTGAAATTTCCTCTCGAGAAATCAATATCGTTGCGATTATAATGAATGTCAATTAGTGAACGGATGATCTCGTCTCTGTCCATCTGCTGGCCGGTTTCAAAAAATAACAATAACTTTTTATAATCGGACGGCGATCCAAGCCCATATATACACGAGACCGAGGCAATAATAATGACATCCTCTCTTTCCAGAAGTGAGGCGGTCGCCCGCAGACGAAGCCGATCGATATCATCGTTCATCGAAGTATCTTTTTCGATATAGGTATCAGTTGTCGGCTTATATGCTTCCGGCTGATAATAATCATAGTAGCTTATAAAAAACTCAACCGCATTGTCGGGGAAAAAAGCCTTAAGCTCGCCGTATAATTGAGCCGCCAGAGTTTTATTATGAGAAATAACCAGGGTTGGCCGGGCATACTCTTTGATCACATTGGCTATCGAAAACGTCTTCCCTGAGCCTGTTACACCAAGCAAAGTCTGGAATTTGTCTCCCCGCCGCAGGCCCTCCAAAAGCTCATTTATTGCTTCCGGCTGATCGCCGCATGGGCTATATTTAGAAACAAGGTTAAATTCTGTCATCTTTTCTGAATATTATCTAAATTAAACAGAGTTTTCTTTTAATAATCTTTTTAATTAAAAATCATCGGCTCAAATATAATCTCCAAGTCTATAATAGCAATCATATTATAAAACAATTGGCCGGCTTAATAGTTTAATTTATTTGTTTTATGGAACCGTGGTTTATAGGAAACGTAAAATATTATGAAACGATAAATTTGGAACCGATTCTATAACTTATGCTATATTGGAGAGTAATTTTAACTTGACAGTTGACAATAAAAGGGTAAGTTTGTTTTTTTATAACAGAAACTGACGGCTCCGCCGATTGAATAGAGGAGAAAAAGAATGTATGCTGTTTTTGAATCAAGTGGACTCCAATTTAATGCCGAAGAAGGTGCTTTATTAAAAGTTCCTCACCTTGCCGAGAAGCAGGGCGAAACTATCTCTATAGATAAAGTCCTGCTGGTGAAAGATGGTGATAAGGCTATCACGGGAACGCCCTATGTAGATACGGCATGGATCGAGGCTGAAATTGTTAATGAAGGCAGGGCTGAGAAAATTGATGTATATAAATTTAAAAGGCGTACAAAATATCGTAAATTGACCGGCCATCGCCAAAAATATACTGAAATAAAAATTAAAAAGATTGTCCTGCCGAAAAATTGATTCTAGATAAATTAAGCATAGCCATATTTAGACCGGATAACTTAGCTATCCGGTCTCTTATAATAATTGGCGCCCTGTTGCTGCTTATTGCAGGTTCTTCCCACGCCCAATCTTTTAATGTGGTTGATATAAAAGTGGTAGGAAATAACACTGCCTCCTCCAATTTGATATTATCGGTAATAGGCTTCAGTAAGGGCGATCAATTGACGTCTTCGATGACTCAGGACGCAGTAAAGCGGCTTTATGGATTGGGATTTTTTAAGGATATTTCAATTGAAGCCGAAGAGGTCACCGGCGGCTTGGAGCTAACAATTAAGGTTGGCGAGCTTCCCAAACTAACAGCCATATCATTTAATGGGAATAAAAAAATCAAGACTAAGGACCTGCTTGAATCAATTGGTTTGGAAACGGGTAAATTTATCTCACCCAATTTAATATTCGAAAAGAAAAACGAAATACTGACTCAATATGCAGACAAAGGATATTTCCTGACTGAAGTCATTACCAAATTGGACTATACCGATGATTCATCTAAGGTTCTTTTGACTTATGATATATCTGAAGGATCCAAGGTAAAAGTAGAAGAAGTAATCCTGACTGGCAACAAAATAAACAAGGTCAAAGATATTATAAAGAAAATGAGAAATCGAAAACGGGGTTTCTTATTATCTTCCAATTATGACCGCGACAAGTATCCTGATGATAAAGATAAAATAATAGAATTTTTGCATAGCAAAGGATTCCTTGACGCCTACCTGAAATCTGACTTAATAGTAATTGACAGCCTAAGAAACAGAATGAAAATATATCTCGATATCTATGAAGGGCCCTGCTATTATTTTGGAAAAACTGAATACAGCGGCAACGAAATATTCACTGACAAAATTCTAAATAAGGTTTTAAAATACAAAGAACGCGAAGTATTCAGTACTGAAGAGTTTGAAGAATCTGTCTATGAAATTTATTTTCTTTATCAGGAAAAAGGGTATTTGCATGTTCGCCTAATGGATGACCGCGTTACCAGAGATTCTATAATTGACATCTCCTTTGATATAGTCGAGGGTCTTCCATCAGAAGTAAACCTTGTGAAAATCACCGGCAATACCAAAACTCAGGAAAGAGTTATTCGCCGCGAGATGGCCATCAGGCCCGGACAGGTTTTTCATCGTTCGCTTTTGATTCGGTCGGTGAGAAATATAATGCAGCTTAACTATTTCGGGAATGTTACCCCTGATATTGCTGATCTGCCGTCGGGCGATGTCGATATATTAATAGAAATCGAGGAAAAACCAACCGGTCAAATTTCGGCTGGGGCCGGATATTCCGGTCAGGATAAATTTGTCGGAACCTTTGGCCTGGGTATACCCAATTTCAGGGGTATGGGACAAAACTTATCCTTTAATATCGACGTAGGCAGTCGCCGTAATTCCTATACGCTATCCTTTACCGAACCATGGGCCTTTGGGACACCAACTCTTTTGGGCACCGATCTTTATTATACTAATCGTCGCTGGTATGATGAGTATATCGAAGGTCGTCGGGGCGGATCAATCAAAGTCGGCCGCCGTCTGAAATGGCCCGATGATTATTTCAGTATCTATGCCCGCTATCGGCTTGAAGACGACCGTTTCTATGACTTCAGCGACGGATATAAATTATCTCACTCACAGTTGACACGTCAATTCGCTCAATTTGACAGCACGTATACAACCGATCTTGGATTAGATTCGATTGGGACCGTTTATTATGATAATTATGTATATGGAAATCCTCTATCCTCCTCTCTGGAGAGATTTAATGAGGGGTGGAATAATGCTTCCACCATTCAATTTACCATCTCAAGAGACAGTCGCGATCTACCGGAATTTGCTACAAAGGGATCGGTAATATCATATACGTTTGCCAAAACAGGCGGAAATATTCTCGGCGGTTATTGGAAATATAATAGACATGAGTTTTCTTACTCCAAATTTATCCCGATCCTGGGACCACTGGCTCTGGCCGGTAAAATTAAATTTGGCGCAATCAGCGCCGATGATGACAAGAAAATTTTGGAATTTGATCGCTATTCTCCCGGAGGCACCGGATACGATGGAGTAGTTAGAGGATATGATGATGGTTCGCTTACGCCTGATACATTGTCTCATACTTCTATAAGTTATGAATATTATTCCAGCGACACCAGGGATACTCGCCCTGACATGTCGGGAGAAGATTCGCCTGATTGGGATTATACTGATACAACTGCCTCAACCTATACTCGCAAGGTTCGCGGCAAATATATGCTGGTTGGCAATCTGGAACTACAAATGCCTGTTATAGAAAATCAACTATACGGATTATTATTTTTTGACGCCGGAAATTCATGGTTGCATAGAAAAGATATAAATATTACTCATGTATATAGAGGTTACGGATTCGGATTCAGACTGGTTGTTCCGGGGATCGGGACTATCGGTTTTGATTTTGGATATCCGCTGGATGAACGTGCGGGACAGGAAAAAGGCTGGCATCCGCATTTTCAGATTGGCACTACATTTAGATAAGTATATTATTATTTTAAACCTAAGGGAGTATCGATTATGAGCAAAAGAAAAACCACAGGCATAATTCTTTTTGCGGTAGCATTGATAATGGTTTTTTCATTGAGCGGCTTTTCGCAGGCTGTGAAAAATGGGTACATTGATTCGGACAAAATTTTCGCGCAATACACTGAGTGGAACAAAGCTCAGGAAGAATTTAACACCAATTACAAGGCGTGGGATGATCAGGCAAAAGAAATGCAAACCGAATTTGAAGATATGCTCGAAGAATATGATCGGCAAAAATTGATTTTATCAGATGAAAAGAAAAAAGAACGTGAAGCCGCTATTGAGGCAAAAAAGCAGGCTCTTGATGCCTTTACCAATCAGGTATTTGGTCCTGGCGGTGAAGCCGAAAGAAGAAATAATGCGCTGATTCAGCCTCTTCTTGAAAAAATCAATGCCGCAATTGAGCAGATTGCCACTGATGGCAATTATGATTTTATTTTCAATTCGGCAGGATTGGCTTATGCCAAAAAAGAATATGACATCACTGAGAAGGTTCTTGATATACTTGAAGAATAGTTAAAATGTTTGGAAACTGATTTGGGCGTAACGGTAAAGCATCTGGCTGAGATTGTCGACGGAAAACTTGAAGGTGACGGCAATATTATTATTAATTCGGCGGCACCTATCGAAACCGCCGAAAATAATCAAATCAGTTTTGTAGCTAACAATAAGTATAAGAAATTTCTTAAAACAACCGCCGCCTCGGCGGTCGTTTTATCAGACGAATTAGAGTGTAATTGTCCGGCTGTTATCAGACATAAAAATCCGTATTATGCCTTCGCTCAAATTCTGGATGTACTTTATCCCGACACACGAGAAATTGAAAATAAAATTGACAGGGCCGCAGTTGTATCTGATTCGGCCATAATTGGTGATAACTGTTCAGTCGGTGCGTTCTCATTTATTGGCAATAATAGCAGGATCGCCGATAATTGTATTATTTGTCCCAGAGTTTATCTTGGCAATAATGTCTCACTTGGAAAAAACTGCAGGCTGTATCCGGGCGTAATAATCAATGACGACACCATATTATCCGATAATATCACCATTCACAGTGGGACCGTTATCGGTTCCGATGGTTTCGGCTATGCGCAACACGAAACCGGCATAAAAAAGGTCAAACAGATTGGCTGGGTTGAAATCGGCAATGATACCGAAATCGGCGCCAACTGTACTATTGATCGCGGAGCGCTGGGACCGACCAAAATTGGCCGACATGTTAAAATAGATAATCTGGTGCAGATAGCTCATAATGTCGAAATCGGCGATTATTCCATAATAGTCGCACAGGTGGGGATTTCCGGTTCAACCAAACTCGGCAAGGGTGTCATTCTGGCCGGGCAGGTCGGGCTGGTCGGGCATATTGAAATCGGCGATGGGGTTCAGGTTGGCGCTCAATCGGGGGTTAGCAAAAGCATTGCGCCGGGCAAAAAAGTATTTGGTTATCCGGCCCGCGATATTATGAAGACAGCCCGCATCGAATCCTGTATTAACAAGCTCCCCGATTTATTCAAAAGAATTAAAAAGCTGGAAAATAAAAAATAATAATCCTGTCCGGTGTTCTACAATTAATCACTTGTCATAATAAATAAAGGCTGCATTTCAAAGCTTTTATAATGCGGACGCAGGCGTTTGGTGTTATAATATCTTTCCACATTAACAAATTTCTTTGAGTTGGTGACCACATCCAGAGGAACATTATCGTATCGCCCGTTCTTCAATACAACCAGACGACCATGGATTCCCTTGAGAATTAAATCAAGCGCCAGATTACCGTAAGCCATAGGGACGACGGAATCTATTGCGTCGGGATCGCCGCCGCGAACGAAATAGCCAAGTTTTTGACTTATTACATTAATTGGTTTGCCATTATTATATTTTGCGGAAAGTTCTGTTAATTTGGCAGATACCAGATTTCCGATACCACCAAGTTTGGCATGTCCAAAGGCATCCTTGTTTAAATCCTTATAAACCATTTCGCTGCCTTCGAACATCGCTCCTTCGGATACCAGAACAACCGAATAATTGCTGGGATTGTCCTTCCTGTCAGCCACCAGAAGCTCGGTTAATTTCTCAATGTCAAATTTATATTCAGGAATAACGCAACGGTTAGCTGCCCCGGCCATAGTCGGCAGCATTGCCGTAAATCCGGCATAACGGCCGAAAACTTCCAATACCAAAAATCTCTCATGTGATCCGGCCGATGTTCTCAAATCATGCGTCATTTTAATTGTTCGGGTAACACAGGTACTGAATCCAATACAATAATCAGTTCCCGGAACATCATTATCCATCGTTTTTGGAATAGCAACAACTTTGGGGCCCTCTTTAGATAAGCGAACACCATAGCTGAGGGTGTCATCGCCGCCAATCGGGATAAGATAATCAATGCCGAGAAAATCAAGATTTTTAATCACTTCTTCAGTAAGGTCATTTCTCTCTTTGTTATACTTGGATTGTAAATGAGTGGGAACACTACCCCTGGAAACATGTCCCGGATGTGTTCGGGAACTATGTAAAAATGTGCCGCCGGTTCTTCCGGCCTTATTGACAATTTCTTCTGTCAGCACTTGATAGTTTTCGCTATTGTCCGCTTTTTTATCGCGGATAATATCAATGGCACCGGACCATCCCCGGCGGATACCGATAACCTTAAATCCCTCACGGGTAGCTCTAATTGTTAAAGCTCTAATAGCCGGATTTAACCCCGGGACATCTCCCCCTCCGGTCAGGATGCCGATAATGCCCTTCTTTTTCTTTATATTTGCCAAATCTACATCTCCATATTTTTTTTCGAACTCATATACTAACTATAATATCCCGATTGGTCAACCCCATATAGGTAAATCGGCCATCATAGAAATATTTTTTAGTAACTTCTTTCATCTTATTCTCTTAATACGGCAGAAATCCGGAAAAGTGTAATATAATTGCCGAACCAAATAATACCGCTTAGACAAACTCAACCACTCTTTGGGCGAGCTACCAACGTTTCTGTCGGGTTTCAAAATAGCTTCACTTCCCTTCGCTCGGGACGCCGATCTACTACTACTTTGAAAATTCCTTGTAACCTGTTCTGTTCCACATTAGTCCAACGAATTGGGTTCGTTCCGTCATTTTTTG
>CBFCZE010000054.1:0-16943 GCA_965602655.1 uncultured bacterium | reverse complement strand
TGATGCCTGCGATAACTGCTTCGAAATTTCCAATGCTGATCAGACCGATACCGATTCAGATGGTTTCGGTAATGCCTGTGATAACTGTCCTGATATTGCCAATGCTGATCAGACTGATACCGATGGCGACGGTTTCGGTGATGCCTGTGATAACTGCTTCGAAATTTCCAATGCTGATCAGACCGATACCGATGGCGACGGTTTCGGTAATGCCTGCGATAACTGCCCCGAAATAGCCAACGCTGATCAGATTGATACCGATTCAGATGGTTTTGGTGATGCCTGCGATAACTGCTTCGAAATTTCCAATGCTGATCAGACTGATACCGATGGCGACGGTTTTGGTGATGCCTGTGATAACTGTCCCGATATTGCCGATGCCAACCAGACCGATACCGATGGCGATAGTTTTGGTGATGCCTGCGATAACTGCCCCGATATTGCCAACGCTGATCAGACCGATACCGATGGTGACGGTTTCGGTGATGCTTGCGATAACTGTCCTGAAATAGCTAATGCCGATCAGGCTGATACCGATGCAGATGGTTTCGGTGATGCCTGCGATAACTGTCCTGAAATAGCCAACGCTGATCAGATTGATACTGATAGCGACGGTTTTGGTGACGCCTGCGATAACTGTCCCGAAATTGCCAATGCTGACCAGACTGATACCGATAGCGACGGTTTTGGTGACGCCTGCGATAACTGTCCTGAAATTGCCAACGCTGATCAGGCTGATACCGATGGCGACGGTTTTGGTGATGCCTGCACAGTCGAAAATGGTTCAATTTTTGGATATATCGCAAACGAGGCAGGTGTCGTTGCCGGCGTTGTTGTTGATTTGCTGGATTCCCAGGAGAATATACTTGCCACAGCCGAAACCGACAATGAAGGTTTCTATCAATTTTTGGACCTGGTATCGGGAGTCTATCTGGTATCTATATCGCCTCCGTTTGGTTACACGGTTGATCAGGAGCAAAAAGAAGCAGAGGTCAACGGAGAGGCAATTCAGGTCGATTTTCAACTGACAAAAATAAATACCTCGGGAATGTGGCGTGGTCGCGGATACTGGATGCATCAGGTCAAATGTCTTCTTCGCGGGCGTGGTCATGTTCATGAACCGTACGAAAAAATGTGCGATTATTTGGAGCAAATTTATACATATTTCAACTCTAATCCTGAGTATCCCATTTATGCCTTTACGATAGATGCCGATGCGGATTGCAATGAGCGATTAGAAGATTTATATGATATCCTTCGCCCTCTTCGAAAACCAACCATGCTCCATCGGGCACAAAGTAGTTTTGCTATTCTTCTTCTGAATCTGGTTTCAGGTAAAATACCGCAGGGGGCAAATGTTTATGATGGTATTTCATTTAAGACCTCAGGCGAAAACGGCCTGTCAGGATCGTCATCGTTTGATGTTACCGTGGCCCAGGCGATTGTATACAGTGATAAATTATTAACCGACGGCGATGACACCAATGACGAGCTGGTTTATCTGATTGATAGCTTGATTAATATTGGAGAACCTGTGCCGTCAGGTTTAATTGATCCTTCGACGCCGAATATCGATTTTTTAGCGACGCTTGATATCGGTGAAGATGATTTTTCAGTATTGCCGGCCGGATTCTCACTCGGGCAGAATTATCCTAACCCATTCAACCCGGCAACTGAAATCAATCTGAGTTTACCGGTTGCCGCTGAGTGGAGCATAACAATCTATAATGTCTCCGGTCAGAAGGTGAAGCAATTCAGCGGTACCGGCGAAGCTGGAGTTGTAATAGTAAAATGGGACGCTTCAGGGCAGGCATCCGGAATCTATATGTATAAGGCGGAAACCGGAACTTTCATGGATACGAAGAAGATGCTGTTATTGAAATAAATATATTATATAAATAATTGCTTCTTTTTAAAGGGCCGGTTTTCCGGCCCTTTTGTTTACCCGAATAATAATTATACTTGACCTACCAGGCTCCCGGGGGCTAAGCACAGCTTACCAATTACATTTCTTGATATGCAACATTTTGTCTCATAGTCCGTAAGTATTAACAAATATCACAAACAGTTTACGGCCCTGGTAAAACCGGTTATTTGTGAGGCACGTCGAGCAGAATAGGCGATAATTCAAATTGCCAAAGGAGTATTGAATGAAAAAAAGCCCTCGTATTTTGAGCTGTTTTCTAATCTCATGTTTGACTTTTTCTTTCCTTATGGTGTCATGCGGTGATGATTCGCCGTCGGGACCGGAAACCGATATACTGACACTCCTAAGTGCCTTGCCTGGCATTGAAGTCACTGAAATTGATCCTCAGCACGACTTTTGCGAGAGGCAGTTTCAAATTGATATAACTCAGCCGCTGGATCATGACAATCCCGGCGGTAGTACGTTTAAGCAGCGGATATATCTGTCGCATGTCGATGAGTCATTACCGGTCGTATTCTTCCCTTCAGGTTACTGGTCCAAGGCAACCACTTTGTATGAACTCACGGAAATTATGGCCTATAACCAGATTGCTGTTTCACATCGCTTTTATGACGGAGCTATACCGGACATTCTGGATTGGCAGTATCTGACAATAAAACAAGCGGCAAACGATTTTCATAAGATTGTCGAGGTATTCAAACAAGTCTATCCCAATGCCTGGATTAGCACCGGTCGAAGCAAGAGCGGTATGAGCGCGGTCTTCCATAAACGATTCTTCCCCGATGATGTCAAAGCGACCGTGGCCTACGCCGCCCCGTTGCCGTTGGGTAATCCGGATCAGCGATACATGACATGGCTTGATGCCCAGGGCACAGCGGACTGTCAGGATAAGACAAAACAATTTCAGAGATCATTGTTAAAGAATCGAGCTGTGTTGGAGCCGATGATTGAAGATTATTATGAAGGATTAAACAGCTCGCCCTGTTGCGGTAAAGATATTGTCTTTGAGTGGCTGGTCACCGAGTACCGCTATACTTTTTGGCAGCAACAGAACCCGGACTGCCTGACCATTCCCGATTCTACCGCTTCGGCCACAGAGTTGTATAATCACTTGCTGCAAATATGCTGGCATGCCTCAAGTTACTCTGAGAACCAGTCCACCACAACCCTGGCATATCATTATCAATTGCTCACAGAGTTCGGCGATATCGTATATGACAATGCCCACTTAATCGATCTGCTGAATGATACTGACGGCTCCACCATATCCCTGTTGGCCCCAGCCAACACCGACTTGACTTTCAACGCGGCTGTCATGACCGATATTGTAAACTGGTTACAATCTTCCGGTGATAACATTATCTATATCTATGGCGGCATGGATTACAACACTGCCGTTGGCATCGACCTGACCGGGGCCGCCGATGCTTTGAAGATCATCGAACCGACCGGCGATCATGGTATTCTCATAAGCGAATTGACAGATCAACAATTGGTGCTATCGAGTCTTGAATCCTGGTTGGGACTGAATAATGGAGATTAGCAGGCATAGGTCAGGTGCCTTGCGCACCTGACCTATTTTATTGCCCGGAATAAATCAAGTTAGGGGATAGGGACTTGAATACCGGATTCATGCGACGTTAATTCGGCAACACATGTAATACATCGAATTACACCATAACTCGTTTTTTGGGAAATTGTGTCGTTTGACATTTAATCAATGGCTATTTTTATGCCGGACAAATAACCTTGATACCCCACTTCTTTGGGCGTGGAGTATGTCAAAATCTAATACATTCTCACCCCATAAAAGGACTGAGCATCCAGGATAAACTGAGGTAGTCCTCTTTATCTAAGAATGTAATTCATATGTTCTATGTACGACCAGGAAATTGTTGCCCAGAGAAACCACAAACCAATAAAAATGAACATTCCGATATGAAGTGGTCGCCGGCTTATATCAATTAAAAAACCGGCCACATTCGTCAGCAGGAAAAACAGACCCACAATAAGTCCCAAAGTCAGAGCCGAAATAAGTTCGATGTGATATATAAACTTGCTTGGCCAAATGAATATGGGGACTATAAAGTATGCCAACAATTGTAATAGGCTTATATAGAAGAACCATCGAAATGTTTTTATTTTATTATCGACGGCAACCGTACCACTTTTTTCTGTCATAACAACCCACTTTCTAATATTTCAAATCCACCGGAGATGAACGAAAAATTAATGTTAAAACTTTTCAAATGCTTTCCGCCCGAAGTTTTATACCAAGCAAGGTGGTACGCATCATTAATATTTCGATTGTATCGATAAATGACCAGGCAACAATAGCCTTAAAGGAGTCGAAGGTGTAATCCTGTCGTAAACGGGACACAAGTTTAGTATGTTCATCATCGATTCTGTATAAGCCCCATGACCATGTAGCACCTTTCCAGGGAGTCTCTATAAATACCCAGAGCATAGATTTTTCGGGCTCCAATTCCACTACCTCCAGGAAATTGAAAAGCTGGCCCTTGTATTCGCCGCTGGCTATAGAGTCTCCGACTTGCAGGTTCTGGCATTCAGGGATGATAATTTCGGCGCTGGGATTACCGCCGTTATCCAGTTTGTCAAAACCATAAAATCCACCCTTACTGTATCCTATTTGGACTATCCATGGCCAAATTTGTTCAGGGGTCGCATTAATTTCCACGGCGCGGGTAGAATTGAATTTGGGATTTTCAAAATATTCATCGCCGGCCATGTACCGGTTGACATCTTCGGCACTTGCGCCCCAATTCATTTGATATTCGCGAAACCAGGCAAAATAAAACAATACAAGAATTAGAATTAGAGCTAACCAACTGACAATATTAATGGCTATGGCCATTAGCAATGGTCGAAATCTATACACTTCAGTTATTCTCCTTAATTAATAATACATCATTCGCTTATCTTGAAGGTTAGGTTTAATTAATCTGATCATAAAACCCTTACTATTTCGATTTTGCGATTCTGAAACCGGAATTATTGCACCGGTCGTTTCTAAGCCATGGGCTTCGGCAAAAAACTCGAGCCTCGGAAGCATCGCCGCCCCATCTTCCGCCCCTCAAAGCATGCCCTTTGGCATTAGTGCAGTAAGGATTAGTCTGAGATTCGCCTGCGTATTTTGCGAATTTATCACTTACCCATTCCCAGGCATTTCCGCTCATATCATACAATCCCAGGTTATTAGGAGGGTAGTTCCCAACGGGCGTAGTTCCCTTCAGGTACTGCCCCGATTCCAGATATTCATATTCACCATCATCGGCGCGAAAATTAATTTCGGATGATCTGGCGATGTTTTTGCCGTTTCCAAATCTTACTTTTCGACCACCATCTCTTGCCGCGTATTCCCACTCGGCTTCAGTCGGCAGTCTATACCCCTTAACCATTGTTATATCCGGCGTCGGATTGCCATCTTTATCCAGGATACCTCCTGTTTCCAGATCGTAGGCAACAGCCAAGCCGGCATTCTTGCTGAGCCAGTTACAATAATGCATTGCATCATCAACTGAGATTGCCAACACGGGGTCGGCATCCGTTTGCTCAATGCCCGGGTTTTTCCAGTTGATAAGCGGATTGTATCCAATCCATGCGCACTTAACCGCATCCCAATATCCGGCACCACTATAATCCAGTAGGCGGTTTCGGAGTTCCTGCATTTCCTGACGAGAAAGGTTCCCCGAAGCAAACTGTGCCATTATTTTCTCTCTCGCATTGGAATCATCAGGAGCTTCGGCCGATGTCCCGTATCCGGTTTCCTCGACAAACAGTCTGAATTGGGAAACCGTCACTTCGTATTTCGAAATATAGAAATCACTAAGTGTGACCTTGTGAAGCAGTCTTTCATTTTCACTGCCCTCACCAAATACGTCACCCATCATAAACGTGCCCCCCTCAACAAGAACCAAACCGGCAAATGTCAAATTTTCTGCAGTATCAGAACATCTCGCGCTGGCGGCAATCAATACCAGCAGTAACAGACATCTAATGATTTTCACGCCCTTGATCGTTTGATATGCTATCCTCATATCACATCTCCTTTCTCAAAGACTATTACAGGATCATATAATTCAATACGTTCAGAATATACTGAAAGTTTCAAATAAAAAAATATTATTCTTTTATCCTTATCACTTTGGAGTCATGGTCTTAACAAAATTCATCATAGCCCTGCTACTGGTCTCGCTATCCAAAAACCTGGTCATAATGTTGTCAATGGTAGCCAGAATTTCCTCAACCTGAGTCAGCCTTTCAAGTACTTTCTGAGATCCATTCATATCTGCTTCGGCCAAGAGATGCCGTAAGGCATGAAGGGCCGGATCAAATTCCCTTGATTTCCTGTTAAGCGCGATTCTATATAGCATTCTCCATGTATCAGGTTCGGTAATGTAAAAATCTCGCCGGTCTCCTGATATATTCACACGTTGTACTACACCCCAATTCCTTAACTCTTTTAAACACATACTCGCATTTCCGCGACTGATGCTGAGATAATTGGATATTTCCTCAGAATCAATGGGTTCTTCGGAAACCATTAAATAGGCATGGATACGGGCCATTGAACGATTTATGCCCCAAAGGATTCCCATTGAACCCCAGGATTCGATAAATCTATTTCGTTCCTCTTTGTCCATAAATTCATTCCTTTCAGAAATTATTGAAATATAATGATTGTTTCTAATCTGTCAAGAAAAAAATAATAATAAATTCAATTTTATAATTAAAATTGCAGGCGTAGGTCATGTGCCCTGTGCACCTGAATATTTTATTGCTCGGAATAAATCAGATTAGGGGGGCAGGGATTTGAATCCCGGATTCATGCGCCGATAATTAGGCAACCCATGTAATACATCGAATTACACCATAACTCGTTTTCCGGAAAGGGTTTTGACTTTTAATTGTTTTTAGTTGTTGTGAACTGTTTGGATGTTCTTTAGTCGAATTTGGCGCACGCTGATTCGGGCGTAAATAATTATGTCGCAACATTATGGTTTACAGCGGCATATAATAATAGCGGTGCAGGGACTTGAACCCCGGACACGCGGATTATGATTCCGCTGCTCTAACCAGCTGAGCTACACCGCCATTTATCAGGAATAGATAATTTATTATTTTATCGGCAGATGTCAAGTGCTTTCAAGCCCTTGGGGCAATTACAATTCATAAATTCCGCCTGTTTTGAAAATAATAAATAAATTGACAACAAAAGAATTATGCCCTATATAATTGGCTGGAAATGAATTTTAAGCATTTGACAGCAAGAGTTTGAGGGTTGTAGATAAAATGATTCTCAACGAAAAATTGAAGGAAATCGTACAACCGATAAAACCGGACCTTGCGGTTTTCGACGAAAAATTATCAAAATTTATCGCCGGTGATTCACCTCTGGTCGCATCTATTGCACATCACCTGGTAAAAAACAGAGGCAAACGAATGCGCCCGGCTTTTCTGTTTCTTCTGGCGCGAGCTTCTGAATATTTCAATGAATTCACAATTGATGCCTCATTGGCCATTGAACTTATTCATACGGCCACACTGTTACACGATGATGTCGTCGATGACTCCGAGCTTCGTCGCGGTTCTGAAACAATCAATTTTAAATGGACCAATCTTATCTCGGTGCTAATGGGAGATTATCTATTCGCCAAATCATTTCGACTGATGGTAAGCACCGGTTCTCTTGATCTTATCGATGCTATATCCGGTGCCACCGAACGGGTATCAATCGGCGAACTGCGTCAGGTTGAAGAAACCTCCAACTTTGACCTTTCAGAAGAAGAATATCTGAAAATTATTGCCGATAAAACGGCCTCACTCTTTTCAGTTTCAAGTGAAGCGGCGCCGATTTTGGCCGGAGAAAACGGTCGCATCAGAAATGATTTTGCCGTTTTTGGCGAGAAGATAGGCGTTGCTTTTCAGATTGCCGACGATCTTCTGGACTATGTCGGTGATCCGAAAATTACCGGCAAAAATCCGGGCAATGATATTATCAGCGGCAAAGTTACCCTGCCCCTGATTTATTCATTGCGTTACAGCGACAAAGGCAAACGGCGTAATATTCTCAGAATGCTGAGTAGCGGTGTAAGTGAGGAAGAGTTTGGCTTGGTTCTTAATTATGTAACTGAATCCGGTGGAATCGATTATACCTATCGGCGGGCGGCCGAAATTTCTCACGAAGGACTTTTGACGATTAAGGGATTAAAAGACTCGGAGTACCATCGATCGTTACTCGGTATGGTAGATTATTCAACCTCACGAATAAGCTGAAATTCTTTTGGACTGTCTATTTGTTCGGTGATAAAATTACGCCAGGAGAATTATGTTAGGTTTTACAGATTTTAACATTGATTTTTTAACCGAATCTCTTTTAGTCACCTCACTCTTATTTATATTCCTGATATTAATTTCCATCTATTTATATAGAAATACTAACCCGCCGATATCCAAAAGAGTCAGAGTTTTTCTGACAATGCTGCGTATAACTGCCCTTCTCGCGCTGTTTCTGACACTTTATGAACCGGTTGTTTCATTTAAGCGGGAATATACTCGTAAGCCTGTACTATCTCTTCTCTACGACCAATCAAAAAGTATGGATACAGTTGATAAAGGCAGATCGCGGCGAGATTTGGCCGATTCATTATTGGGTTCCAGCCAATTTAGCGGCTTTATAAATAGTTTCAATTTAAGACAATATGCATTTGCCGCGACTATTTCTGAATTTGGAAATTCTATCAATATTGATAAGACAGCGCTTGGTAACAGCTTAGCTGAACTATCCCGTAAGGAGATGGGTTCCCCATCAGATTACTGGTTGCTGTTATCTGATGGCATTAACAATAGCGGGAGATCGCCGACTGATATTGTTTCGGAAATAAAAACCTCAGTCTACTCGATTGGTTTTGGCAAACTGACCAATATACGGGATATTTCAATTACCGGGCTGGAATATAATGACGTAATCTTTGCCGGCAAACCGACCGAATTAACTGTGGCGCTGGAGTGGACCGGTATGAATAATGAGCAGGTTCAGATAAGTATTGGGACATCAGGGAAAACACTTCAGTCAAAAACAATCAGTCTGCCGCCGGGTAATCTCAAGGATAATATAAAGTTCAAATTTACTCCGGAAAAAATCGGCCGGCAGACTCTTGAGATATCTGTTTCGGATATTCCTGACGAGATATCCCAAAAAAACAACAATCGCCTTTTTTCGGTAATGGTGCTCAAGAGCAAACTGAATGTATTATTAGTGTCCGATAAACTCGATTGGGAGTATGCCTTTTTGAAACGTTTTTTGATTAAATCGGAATCGATTGAATTGACGCCGATTATTTATAAAGAAAACGGAGAGTATTTGACCGGCTGGTTTCCATCGCAACAGAAAGAACTTAACCGATTTGATTTGATAATTCTCTATGATATCAAGAATAATATTTTGAAATCAAAAGTTGAGATGATTGGATCGTTCTTAAATGATCATGGCGGCGGCCTGCTGGTTTTATTGGGTGATAACTATTTAGAATCGTCTTTTCCACGATCGGTTGACAATTTTCTACCATTTGTATCAACAAAAAGAAATACCAAAATGATCTATTTCACTTTTAACGGTCAACCGAATGAAAACTATCTGTTTCATCCCGCTGTTAGAATATCGCATAACCGCAGCAGTATTCGTCAAGCCTGGAGCAGTCTTCCCAATTTTGAGACACTTGTCCCGCTTGATTCAATCGCACCCAATTCAGAAATATATGTTACCGCCGACATCGATAATCTTGGCGAAAACCTTCCAATTCTTGGATACCGCAATTTTGGACCCGGGAAAGTGATGGCCGCATCGGCGGCTCCGTTTTGGCACTGGGCATTTTTTGGCTATGGCTTTGGCGAGGAGGCCAGAGAATACCAGCTCCTTTTTGACGGTATAATTAATTGGCTTTCATTTCACGAGGATTCCGATCCGATCCGCATTGTTCCCGACAAAAATATATTTACACGCGGGGAGAAAATTGGTTTTAATGCCTCGGTATACGATCTCGGTTTCCGGCCAATCACCGGAGCAACCGGCGATATTGCGCTTGTTGATGAAGTCCATGATACGACCGTAATTCAGTTAATAGAAGGCAAAGAAGGGAAGTATCGGGCCGAAATCGATTTGCTTCCCCCTGGAAAGTATAACTACACCGGGCTGATTGAAAAGGATGGGAGAATACTAAAAGAAACCAAAAGCCAGATTGCCGTAGAACCTTTTTCAATTGAAGAATATCAGCGAAAACCGGAGTTTGGAGTATTATCGACTATTTCGCAAAAAACCGGCGGTCAGTTTTTCAGTTTGGATAATGTTGACAGTCTTTACAATAGTCTTAATACCGATTTAATTCTTGAATCAAAGAAGACAGAGATTGTATTATGGAATAAATTCTGGCTACTGGCCGTCTTTATTCTGGCGCTTGGTTTCGAGTGGCTCCTTCGAAAGAAGTTCCAGCTAATCTAATCTTTTATTTTTTGACCGAATTCAAGGGCAAATCGGTTCCGGCCCCTCTTTATACTTGAAGTTTATCAGATAGACAATATCCAATATATTAACCAGTTCATCATTGTTCACGTCGGCTGATTCCAGTGGGTCCGGAGCCGGACCACTTTTATATTTGTAATTTATCAGGTAAACAATATCTAAAATATTGATAAGCTCATCACCATCAGTATCACCACAGATAAAGGCCGGTCTGACGTAAGTTCCGGCCATGTCGGAATACTCGCTCCATTGGCCATCGATATCCTGCGCCCGCATTTTATAATAATAATAACCATCGGGATGTTCGGTAAATGTATGCTGAGTGTCAAAACTGCTTAATGAAATAATCGTTTCATTATCCAAAAAACTTATTGGAGAAATATCATCTATATATATTCCCTCTCTGGTAATACCGCCGTCAGTATAAAATGAGAAGCGGATAAAGATTTCCTGTCCTTCAAAATCTGCCAGATCAAATGAGCCTTGTATCCAATCACCTGATACTCCGGTAATGCCATTGCCGCGATTAAGGCCGTTGGGATTATAATTTGTAGTGATATTGCCTTCAATTGGAGTAAAGTTTGTACCGTCGGTTGAAATCTCAACATACGCATAATCATATCGATCCTGAATATCATAATATGTCCAGAATTCCAGAATATCGTCCGTTTGTACTTCATAAGGATGATAAGTTTGCATGTAATGAATAGAATTTGGCCAGGTTTGCGAATAATAACTCTCCGGTGCCGAATGGAAATTTATATCGCTTGAAACAAAGATATCGTTTTCATAGCCATTCAAATGTCCACCTTCGTCCAAGACTCCAATATTACACCTATATTCAGATAATTCATATTCCGTAATCGGATTATCCGGGTCTTCGGTAAGAGTCCACGAAACATCATACTCCGTGCTCTCGACAGCTTCTTCGACACTTAGAACAGGTTGAGCCGGACCATCTTCGAAATTTCCATCCACCCTTCCCGCAACTGAGGCAATAAAAAGACACAATGGAACATTATTATTGAGATGCAAAGGTATTCTGTCGAGCGGCGGCCAAAACCCGTCAATTTCAGTGCCAACTTCAACTATATAAGTTAGGATTTTATTCTTTAGTATCTGTTCCCCATAATCCCAATCTTCATGGCATCCATTCATCACCCCGTGAGAGTATCTATATCCACCAAAAGTGGTCATAACAGAAGCCATTCTTTCAAATTTATCCTCATCCGGTGTTAATGTAAAATTATAGAAATAGGGAGGTCCAAACCAACTCCCAGAGGAATGAAAATGTACGGATAACTCAAAATTATGAGCTATTGTAAAGTCGCGAACATTTTGAGTAGCCGGTTCGGAAAAAGGTCCTGTCCCCCGAAACAATTCACTGCTACCCATACCAGATGACCCCAAATCGTCAAATCCCCACATATAGCCAAAATTCCGATTAAGATCGACTCCCCAGCTACCATCACCGTTATCACGGCGATTTTTTCGCCACATCCCGCCGCCGTCCGGAGCGATAACTTCGTTATGATAATATCCGTCGACATTAATAACAGGTATAAACCATATCTCACGATCATTGACAAGTTGCGTCATTCGCAAATCGGTTCCATAACCGTCGGTCAGCATATCTATTGTTGTCAGACATATCTCGGGCGTAATTATTTCGCGGGCGTGAATCGCTGCGGCAATTAAAACCTCCGGTTCGTTTTCATCGATATCCGGATTATCGGAAACTTTTACTGCCCACATTGTCCTTCCCTCCAAAGATAGTCCGATATCTTGCCTTCGAGCAATGTCAGGATGGTCAATTATTATTTGATCAACGTAGGCTTCAATCTCGCTCAATGTTTTGTAACCGCCCATATCCCTGGTGGGATCAAGCCGCGATTGATAAAACTTGGTTAGATCTTCATGGATAATTTCATTTTCGAATCCGTTCAGAATAATTTCGTCCAGATTGTCCTGAAATGTTACAATATCCAAATAATTTTCTTTGGTTTGGACAATGTCCAAATGCATTGATTGAAGCTGTGTCAGTTCCTCCGGGGTATCATAATAGACTTTGACCTGCATATAGGCAGGTTGCTTTGCCAATGCCGCTCCAGCTAATAAAATTAACAAAATAAGTAGCTGTAAAAGGTGCGATTTTGCGCTCATGGTTCCTCCTCGAGACAAAGATTATAAATGCGTACTTAAATTACTGACGCATTTCAGGAAATAATTGTTTAATAAAAAACGTTTTTTACCTAAAAAACTTTCAAAAAAGCTGCATCATACAGATTCTTAATGGAATTTAACCGAATATTATCGCATAATTATTTATTTACCGGCAAGTCTATTGCTGATATAGTCTAAATTGTCTTTATGGGCAAACCGGTTCCGGTCCCTCCTTATACTTAAAGTTAATCAGATAGATAATATCCAATATATTAACCAGTTCATCATTGTTCACATCGGCTGATTTGAGTGGCTCGGGAGCGGGACCACCCTTATACTTGTAATCGATAAGGTACACTATATCGAGGATATTTATCAATTCATCGGCATTAAAATCGCCGCATATCCACCTATGAATCTGAACCAAGCCGCCTAAAGAACCGGGATTATACGATCCTCTGATGGTAGAAAATATAGTATTATTATGACCATACGGTCCGATTCGTATCTCGGTTTCGGCGGAGACTACTTCGGGATCCGGGGTAAACCAGAGACTGACGATGGCTCCTGTGCCAGGTCCCATTGCCAGCGAAGAATTAACGGGACATATACGCAAACAACCCCTCTTATAGAAGTGAAGCAAAGAAATCCAATCCACAAGGGGTGCCGATTCCGTCCGGAGACCAACGGTACTTGCCGAATCCAATGTAAGATTCGCGGGACCATCCCAAAATAATGGTATTTCAATCAAATCAATCGGCAGCGAGTTATCCACAGAAATATCTACCTTGAAAGGTTCTAAAGATTCTACCGTTACATTTTGAATCTTCAATGTATCGGCATGAACCCAGATGTCGCGGGCTATTTTGATATCGAATGTGCCTTCGGCGGCATCTAACATCACTGAAGTGGAGTACACTCCCGGTTCGACATAAATATGATTCGGTGCCTCACCGCTCCCCGAAAATCCATCATCAAAATCCCAATCCCAGCTATACGGTGTAAATGATGTCACGCCTTCGAATTGTACTGCCAGTGGGGCAGGGCCAAAATACACATCTGGTTCAATCCTGGCAAAAGATATTCGCTCCGGCATTCTTTTATAGCTCCAGCAACGCATTCTGGCTCCTTGCTGAGGAGTAAAATGATTTTTGCAGGATGGTGGCCACGCATATCCCATGTAATTCTGCCAACTAGCATCCCCCCAGGGCAGACTGGAACATGGGTCTGATCCGCCGGGAGGTCCACACGTGTAACTAAACACTCCAGGTTCCGTGTCAGAACAAAGGTCTCCCTTATAATCTCGATTTTCGGCGCCCGGGCTTTCCCAACAAGGTCCACAGAGGATAGTCCCTTCGTATTGCGGACTGGTGCCATGAAACGTGTGCCACAGGCCAAAATGATGGCCAAGTTCATGTAATAATACCGTGTGGTTGCCATCTCCAAACCATTCAAACCAAATAGAATTCAGAAAAATTGACCCAAGAGGCTGTAAAATATGCGGTTCCCACGCGTAAGGAGACCATGAATCGTAAAGTGAGGGGCCTACATTTTCTTCGTAGGTTATAAAAATATTAACTTGCTTTTCCGGGTCTATCGTATAGAGCCTGGTCAATGTATCCCATTGTTCCCAGGAAAATATTCCATTTCGGAAATGGGTAGAGTATATGTACCGCCAATCATAAACAAAATTTAATCCAAGTTGTTCAAAATGATTATGAAGAGAATCAATGCCATTTTTTATGGTTTGCGGGCTAACCGCGGGATTGGTTCCATCGTCATTTATTAAAATATGAAAAAAAAGGCGGATAGTTCCAATATACCAATTGGTAATTACTAATGATTGCGGATCGTGAATCCAAAGGTCTCTTTCCTGGGGATAATCACAAATGCCGTAAATATTGCAATCTCGCATCATTTCCGGCTCTTTGGCATGTTTCCTACGTAAGTATTCAGATGCACAAAACCCGGATGGAATTTCAGGTGGCTGTTCGCCTAAAGAATCAGCATTTATTGCCAAAATTAAAATTATTGCAAATAATTGGAGTATAAGATTTTTGCAGTTTGTCATTTCCTTTGGCTCCTTATTCTATAATCAATATAAATTATTTTTATCCCATTTTGAAACATTCTGGCTACTGGCCGTTTTTCTAATAAAATTAACAAAATAGGTAGCTGTAAAGGGTGCAATTTTGCGTTCATAGTTCCTCCTCGAGACAAAGATCATAAATGCGTTCTTAAATTACTGACGCATTTCAGGAAATAATTGTTTAATAAAAAACGTTTTTTACCTAAAAAACTGTCAAAAAAGCTGCATCATACAGATTCTTAATGGAATTTAACGGAATATTATCGCATAATTATTTATTAACCGAAAAGTCTATTATTGTTAAGGTCCAATATATATTCACATCTAATTAATAATATTTGTCTTTTTATATAGTAAATCGGATAAAATATTTTGACATATTGGCAAAGAATCTCGTATTCTATAGATAGTATTTGATGTTATCATTGAATTGGGTAATATATTTTCTGTTTATAAATAGAGAATGATTAATATTTTTTCAAAAATGACTTGAAATAATTGTAAGATTACTCCATATTAATTGACCAAATGATGATATTGGCGAAGTGAAAAAATATAAATGAAAAGAGCATGAGGAAAGTAACATGAGATTATCCAGAAAATCCGATTATGCCCTGAGAGCAGTAATGCATTTTGCAGGACTGCCAAAAGGGAAATTGGCTTCCATCGGTGAAGTGGCCAAAGCACAGGCTATACCAAGAGAGTTTTTGGCCAAAATTCTCAAAGATTTAACCTGGTCTGAGATTCTGATGTCATTTCAGGGCGTTACCGGAGGCTACAGGTTGGCAAAGCCGGCGAAATCGATAACATTTTTTGATGTTATTGAGGCTATGGACGGTCAAATTTATTTGAATCTTTGTTGTGAAGATAAACATGATTGTAGCCACTCCAAGGGTTGTCCGATGAGAGATTTTTGGATAAAAGAGCAGGATCATTATTTTAAGTCACTAAAGCGGGCTAATTTTGGCAAGTATAAAGCTAAATAAATAAGCTAGGCCAATACTATTAATAAGATTTAACGGCCGATTTTAATAAGCAACAGGTGGAATCGGTATTTCAACTATGCCATTTCTTAGCCGGAACCTGTTGAGTTGACTTATATATATTCGCTGAGCAGTCAACCAAATGTGATGACTATCCGGCGGTTTTTTTAACGATTTTTTTCTTATCTTTTGCCGCATATCTGGACATTTGGAATCTTTGTACATATATTATTTATATATTTCGCAATGTTAATATTGCGATTGACAATTTACGGGTGGAAGGAGATATATTCAATGGATTTTACTAATAAGAATTACAAGATTAAGGTTGGATTAGCTGAAATGCTTAAGGGTGGCGTTATAATGGATGTCATCAATTCCGATCAGGCCAGACTGGCCGAACAATCCGGCGCCGTGGCGGTAATGGCGCTGGAACGGGTTCCCTCCGATATTCGCGCCGATGGTGGTGTGGCTCGCATGGCGGCTCCGGAAATAATTGAAGAAATTAAAAAAACCGTAACAATTCCGGTTATGGCCAAATGCCGTATCGGTCATTTTGCCGAAGCCGAAATCCTGCAGGCGCTGGAGGTTGATTTTATCGATGAATCGGAAGTGCTGACGCCGGCTGATAATAAATACCACGTTGACAAATGGAAGTTTAAGATCCCCTTTGTTTGTGGGTGTCGCAACCTTGGAGAAGCCCTGAGGCGGATTTCCGAAGGAGCCGCTTTGATTAGAACCAAGGGCGAAGCAGGTACCGGTGATGTTTCCGAAGCGGTAAGACATCTTCGCGAGATCAATCGGGCCATCAAAAATTTGACAACCATGTCGGACGAGGAATTAAACGGCGCCGCCAAGGAAATGTCGGCTCCTTTATCAGTAGTTAAAATGGTTGCCGACCTCGGCAAATTGTCGGTTCCCAATTTTGCCGCCGGTGGTGTCGCCACTCCGGCCGATGCTGCTCTGGTAATGAAACTCGGTGCCGAATCGGTTTTCGTCGGCAGTGGTATATTCAAATCATCCAACCCGGAGCAAAGAGGCCGTGCCATTGTTACCGCCGTAACTCAATTCTCTGACCCTAAAGCGTTGGCCGATTGCAGTCGCGGACTGGGCGAGGCAATGAAGGGTCAACCGGCGGCCGATTTGCCGGAGGACAAACTGCTTCAGGTGCGATAAAATTTGTATCCTTCGAAGATTGGGCGAAGATTCAAAAGAATGTATGAGCGGCTGAAAATCGGTGTA
>CBFCZE010000053.1:0-17157 GCA_965602655.1 uncultured bacterium | reverse complement strand
CTAATTTTATTTCAGAAGCAGCATTCCTTTTGTTTCGATATAGTTGCCGGCTTTTAACTGATAAAAGTAGAAACCTGTAGCAACAGCAATACCATTCTCATCTTTGCCATTCCATTTGATGCTATATACGCCGGGTGGTTTGATTTCATCCATAAGGGTTCTTACATGCTGACCGAGCAGATTATAGATTGATAATGAAATATGGTTTTTTTGGGGGACAGAATACTTGATTGTTGTCGAGACATTGAAAGGATTCGGATAATTATTTGACAGATAAAATCTTTTGGGTAATTCATTGTCATCTTGTTCGCCTGTAATATCTGTAAGTCCTCTAATATATTGATTGTAATATGCTTCGGCGACATTGACATTATTTATAAGATCGCTGAAATCCAGTTTGTTGAAAAAAACCAGCGGATTTTTATCATCAAAATATTTTTCAAAATCATCCGGTTCGACATGAACATTATCTCCCATTACCAAGGCTATGGTAAAATAAATAGAATCGTCGGGCAAAAGATTAAAGGGCCCAAACGAAAGCAAGAATCTGGTGTCATATCCATCGGCAATATCATCACAATAATCGGTGGGAGGAAGCCATCCATCCTGATCAGAATTTATATTTGCCCAAAGCTGATCATAATCGATTTCATCGTGCGATAAATAATAGTAACTGTCTCTATCGTAAATTGACATTATATCGCCGTCTTGCAAATAGCATTCGGGGAGGTCACCATTATATTTAGGTTTAAGGGGCGTAAAGTTTGGGCCGGATGGCTTCATGGCAAACCACGCAAAATTGGTCGAATCATTAGTTGGGTAGAAATCCAGTAATTTAACTCCAATAGCGGCTCGACCGCTGCTGTCGGCAATCCATGAGGAATTATCCCGGGGGTCGCCATCGTTGTCAGTAATGTAGGTGATTTTATGATAATTTAAGTATCCAGCTATATCATCATGCATTGATTCATTTATTGGAAAACCTATGTCAGCATCTAACATGATGCCGGCCCACCCATTTTGAATATAAAGCGTGTCAATGTTTTTGATAGAATATTTGATTATAATAAAATCCTCAGCTGATTCGGTGGACCAGGAATAACTGGTTTGTGTTACCTCTAAACCAAGAGGCCGATGGTAAAAGTTATTAGAAAATTCATCTATACCCTGCCATGTTGACGAAGCTGTGAGGGTGTCATAATATATGGCCTTGCATTCTTTTAAAATTGTTTCATTCAGATTTAAATATCGGACTTTCATATCACCGTCGGGAAATGGTTTCGGCCAAAACTCACATGTATTATGCCAACCATTCCCTGATACCGAGACAGCCGTATCATTACCTATGACCCCGCCAACCCATAGGTATCCGCCATACAAATATTCGATGCCTGAGCCTTTTGGGTATTCACACGAAGGTGCAGGTAATCCGGTTTCAGGATCGTTATTCAAGCTATATGGGGAGTGTATTCCCAGACAGCCGGTATTGGATATTGTCAGGGCTATTTTGCCGTTATTATGGACGCGTATAGTTAAGTAAGGATCTTCAGAAAAATCTGATATTTTAAAATCACCGGAATTGTCTGATTTATTTATTTTCGGTGCGGCAACAATATCTCCGCCAAGTGAAATAATTAAGATAAAACCAAAAATAATAATGATATATTTTGTTCGACTCGATATTCTATACATTGTCCCCTCTGACAATTTTATTCTGTTCGGCTATTGATAATATAACGAATATCTGATAAATAATATCTAATAAATTATACGGGACAATCTATTTTTGTCAATATCCTTTATTCTCAGGATTTGAAGAATTGTCAGGTGGAACTATTTTGGAGATAAATATAGTTTCGGACAATTTTTTATTGCTTTTTGACTTGTTAACAATTAAAATAAACGGAAAATTGACGATAATCTTGTTAAAACAACTAATGTTATAGCAAGAGCTTAAATACAAGGACGTAATTTGGGATTTTTTGATTTTGTCTCCAACGACATAGGAATAGACCTCGGCACCGCCAATACGCTGGTGTTTGTCCGGGGACAGGGAATTGTTCTCAATGAGCCGTCGGTAGTGGCGGTAGAAAAAGCTTCCGGCAAAGTTCTGGCGGTCGGCTCGGCCGCAAAGGAGATGCTGGGACGAACGCCCGGCGAAATCTCGGCTATCAGACCTTTAAAGGATGGTGTCATTGCCGATTTTGAAATATCTGAAAAACTTCTCTCCAATTTTATCCGGCGCGTTATCCGACATAAATATTTAATTAAGCCGCGGATTGTTATTTCGGTCCCGTCCGGTATTACCGAGGTTGAAAAGCGCGCGGTTCGTGATTCGGCGGAAAATGCCGGAGCCCGCGAGGTATATCTTCTGTCGGAGCCGATGGCGGCCGCTATCGGGGTCGGTTTACCGGTTGATCAGCCCTCCGGTATGATGGTTATTGATGTGGGCGGCGGGACTTCGGAAATTGCGGTAATTGCTCTCAATGGTATTGTTCATTATATCTCGGTGCGGATAGCCGGTGACGAGCTCAACGAAGCAATTGTGATGTATCTGAAGAAAAATTATAATCTTTTGATAGGTGAGCTTACCGCCGAAGAAATAAAAATAAGAATCGGTTCGGCCTTTCCGCTTGAGAAAGAGCTTTCGATGGAAGTCAAGGGTCGTGATCTGGTGGCCGGGGTTCCGAAAAATCTGAAGCTGTCCTCGGTTCAAGTGCGTGAAGCTTTGGTGGAGCCGATTGATGCTATTGTCGAGGCGGTCAGGCAATCATTGGAACGGACGCCGCCGGAGCTGGCCTCAGATATTCTTGAACGCGGAATAATTTTGACAGGCGGCGGGGCACTACTTCGTGGACTTGACAGACGTCTTCGTGATGAAACAAATTTACCGGTAAATTCAAGTGAGGATCCGCTTACATGCGTTGTTCGCGGAACCGGTAAGGTTCTGGAAGACATGTCTTTCTATAACAAGGTGCTGATACAAAGCCGTCGAGGTTAGAAAATTATTTTCATAGGGATGTTCAGGGCAAACTTTTTTGAGTTTGCCTTTTTTTTGTTTTTTTGATTTTTTTGGCTAATTATTGGTCTTTTTGCAAATCCGATTGTCATAAGGTTGAATAGGAAATAGATGAACAGTGATAACAGGGAATTGGTGGCCCGCGCAATAGATGGCGACCGGCAGGCTTTTGATAAACTGGTGAAGGAGAATAAAGATAAGATGTTTGCCCTGACTTTAAGAATGACCGGAGATCGCGAGACGGCTCTTGATCTGATGCAGGATACTTTCTTTACGGCGTTTAAGGAGATCGGTCGTTTTCGGGGTGACGCGGATTTCTCGAGCTGGCTTTATCGGATTGCCTCAAACAAAGCACTGAATTATCTGAAACGAAAAAAGATAATATCATTTATCCCGCTGACTGATAAAGCCGGCGATTCGATTTCTTATGAGATGCCGGATTATATAGATGGGGAAGGATTAAACAAAGAGATTGCTCTGGCAGTAGATTCACTTCCGCCAAAACAAAAACTGGTTTTTAATCTGAGATTTTATGGACAACTGCCTTTTGGAGAGATTGCCGGGATATTGAATAAAAGCGAGTCAACCGTGAAGACCAATTATCAGAAAGCGATTGAAAAACTTCGCAAAAAACTGGAAGGTTTCAGGTAGATTATGGATTGCGGTAGTTTTAAAAATAAAATTTCTCAAAGAGTTGGTGGTATTTTTCTTGATGAGGAAGAAAAAATCCATCTGGTACAATGTTCTGATTGCCGAAATTTTTATGAAAAATTTGTCGGTCTTGAAAAAGAATTAAAAAGATTGATAATCAAGCCGCTCAGTGCCGTTGAGTTTGCCGCAATGCAGCAGAAACTCGATGAAAGTATCAATCAGTATCAGAGAAGAGCCATTTCATTTTACGGTCTGTTGACCCGTTACGGGGCGGGATTGATAGCGGCCGCATTTTTGTTTTTTGTTTCACTCTGGTCCGGTTTTGAGTATGGCGTGTATTATGCCGAGAATGATGTCGAATATGAATCATATTACCCGGCCGGCAACGGAGACGATGAAGATGAGACTATGAATGATGAGTACATTGAGTTGTTGCTATATGATTATACGCAAAGTAACGGTTTTAATTCAGGTGAATTACTTCTCGGTGATCTAACTCAGGATGAATTTGATTATCTGGAAAATAATTTGGATATGGGAGATATATTATGAAGCGAGTGTTAACAATTACAATTTTATCATTTTTAATGATTCTGATTATCGGAAGTTCGGTCAACGCTCAGCGGCATTTCCGACGAGGTTTTGGTGATTCCGGCAAGAGAGGAATGCACATGAAAAACCTTGAAAATCTCAGATTATTAAAACTTCTCGAGGCCCTGGATTTAAGTGAAAATCAAAACGATCTGTTTATCTCGGCTTTTTCAAAATTCAGGAAGAATTCCAAATCAATCAGAGAAAAAGTCGAAAGCGAGATTACCATTCTGGCCGAGTACCTGAAGGAGGACACTAAATCAGATAATGTCATATTGGAAAAGGTTGATTCTATTGTAAAAATGAAAGAAGATTTTGAAAAAGAGAGAGAAAAATTCTTTGAAAAAGCAAAGGATATTTTAGAGGCCGAGCAATTGGGCAGAATGATGGTTTTTCAGGAACGGTTCGAACGGGAACTTCTGGAGCAGGTCCGTGGTTTGAGGGCGCCAAAACCACCGGATGTACCAGTTTCGAAACCTGCTCCCGACCCACAGCCGTCACCTGATGTTCCAGAAATTGATGATTAGAAATATATAAAGAAAGGAGATTTGATATGAGACGGACATTATTCATAACCTCTATTATTGCCCTACTGATGGTATCATCGGCAATGGCAGGCCGTCATGGCCCGAGGGGACAGAAGGATTTCTACGGTCAAGGCGGACAAGGAATGGGCGATTATTTTGTGAGACCCGGTATGATTTTGCAAATGGCTGATAAGCTTGAGTTAAGCGATAGTCAAATAGCCGAAGTTAAGCAGATGATGGAAAAGAACGGGCTGGATCGTATCGAAAGAAAGTCAGAACTTCAAAAGGCTCAATTGGAACTTCGTCATTTAAAGATCAACGATGCCACCGATGGAGAAATTTTATCTGCGATTGAACGGGTCGGTGAACTAAAAACCGAAATGAGGAAAGCAAGATTTCAACATCAAAGTAGAATGAAGTCAATTTTAACAGATGAGCAAACAGAGAAATTGAAGGAGCTTAGACAGGAATTTCGTCGGGGCCGCGGATTTCAGGGGCGAAATCATAGCGGCAAAGATTTTGGTTCCCGCAATAAACGTAATAACGATGATTTTGAATTTAATCCTCCAAGACGATCAGGTTGCTGGCGGAATTAATATATTTGAACAGGTTTGAATCAGGTTGTTTATACCTTAAAAGGCAGGCCGGACGGCCTGCCTTTTTTTTGTGAGATAATCACATATGGATAAGATTGTTACTGAGCATATTTAAATTCGTCAACGCTTTTAATAAAGAGATTAACGAAACGTTTAAATTTGGTTTTAAACTCCATACTATTGGGATCTTTGTACTGCATCAGGTTATGCGAGAGGAAATGATAACATTGGCCGATTTTCGTAGCACCGTAGGTGTCACTGTAAAGCTGATGTTTTAATTCAATTTCCCGCATTTTGACCGAGTCGTTTGTAATCACTCCCAATAGACTAATATTGAGTGCAAAATCCTTGTCACATTTGATGTTGTCTTTGGAAACCGAAACAATTTTTTCAAAGAGAGCGCGCCCCGATCCAAAATCAGATACTTGATTTAGAATAATAAACGGTCGGAAAACTTTTCTTGGTTTGTATGACGGATCTCGCTTGGCCATAGCCCTTTCAACTTCCTGGAATCTGAAGAAAGCCGCTTTGATGCATGAGTAACCGGAAATAATATCCTGGGGCGTTGTAATGATTACCTGATAATCCTGGGCCAGAGCAAAATCCATTGTGGTCGATGAAATCCCGGAACTCAAATCATAGATTACATAATCGTATTCGCTGCCTACATGACGCAGGGCTTTGATAAACCGATTCTTATGGGCATTGGTCAAATTGGCCAGCTTAAAATTGCCCGATTCACCGGCGATAAGATCAAACCCGTACGGTGTCGTATAGATTAACTGGTCAATATCCTCGGTACCGTTAAACAGATCAATGATTGTATTCTTACAGTAGAAGCCAAGTTTGTTGGCGATATCGGCGTTTCCAAGATCCAGATCGATTGTTAATACCTTTTTGCCGAGGCGGGACATATAAAATGACATATTATTGGCAATGTGTGTTTTACCGACACCACCCTTATTTGAAATAATCGCCGCCGATCTGACAACGTGTTTTTTGCGAACCTCTAATGTCGTCAACTCGCCTATAAAAGCCTGCATCTCCTGAGATCGGGATTTGACATCAGGAGCGGTTGTCTTAGCCGGAGTCGTTTCAGTTTTCGGTTTCGTCGGTGCAGTTTTTTGCGTCGTTGACGCCGCTTTTATTTCCGCCGGAATATCTTTTATCTCCGGCAGCGGTTCTGTTTTTTTGGATTCAATACTTTCGCTCCATGTTTCCTGAGAGAGAGAAGTTTTCTGTTTCTCAACAGTTTCTTCCATCCGATTTTTGATTAGTGGTTCTTCTCCAAAGCGGTTTTTAACCGGTGTCGTAATTGTTTTTTCGGATAAAAATTTATCCGTTTGTCCCTTTTGAGTCGCCCTCTCTTTTGTCGGGATTTCATCCAATACTACGGCATCTTTTTTCATTTTAGTCCTTCCGCTCCATAAAATAATATTTTTTCTATTAAATCTATCGGATAAAATTGTTAAAAAATTAGACAATTTTTTAATTATGAAACATAAATATGCAGGAAATCCCACACATATATTCGATGATTTTTCAAATTGAAATAGTTGAATTATCTTTAGCATTGCAAGAACACCATATTTTAAAAAGCTGCCTCAAATCGTAATTTTCTAAAATAGCTATTTTATCTAAATTTAATTCCTGATTTGACGATATTCTGCCAATATGGCAGAATATTGACAAATTCGGCTTGACTTTTATAAAATTATGTATAATATCAGTTTATGAAAATTACAAAAGCATTTATCACCGATTATCTGACTTATAAAGCCGGTCGCCCGCTTAAACTAAAAGAGTTAGCCGCAGAGTTAAACATTACAAAAAAGGAGTATACTAAATTCCGCAGTTATGTTAAGGAGTTGATTGATGATGGTCAGCTAGTCAAACTGCGTCGAGGGAGAATCGGGATACCATCAGAGATGAATCTAATTGTCGGAATAGTCTCGATTTCTCGAAATGGTATCGGATCAATTATTCTTGAGACGGGCGAGCCGATTGTGATTCCTCGCGCGGATACTTTTACTGCTCTTGATGGCGATAAGGTTATGGTTAGAATTGAGGTTGATTATAAAGATGATCGATATGGCAAAGTAATCAAAGTACTCAATCGAACCCGTCAGGATATTCTTGGTATTTTTCATAAAAGCGATAATACAAATTTTGTTACTCCGGATGATAAAAGAATTCGGCTGGATATCTTTTTGGCCGGGGGGAAAACTAAAAATGCTATAGAAGGCGAGCGGGTAGTTGTAAAAATAAATCTCTGGGATGATCCACACCACAACCCTGAAGGGGAAATTATTGAGAGACTCGGTTTCCCGGGAAATCCCGGGACAGATTTATTAACAATTATCCGCAGATATAATTTACCGGAAAAATTTCCGGCCAAAGTTTCACAGCAGGCCAGGGCATCGGATAAATACTTTACCAAAGAAGAACAGGTACATCGTGAAGATTTTACAAATGAAATAATTTATACAATTGATCCGGCTGATGCCAAAGATCATGATGATGCCATTTCGGTAGAAAAGACAAAGGACGGGTATCGACTCGGTGTTTATATTGCCGATGTATCTCATTTTTTAAAGAGTGATACACCATTGGATAAAGAGGCGTTTGAGCGGGGCAATTCGGTTTATCTGCCAGGTCGGGTGATACCGATGCTTCCTGAGTCACTTTCCAACAATTTATGTTCCTTAAAACCGAATCGGCACCGGCTCGTTTATGCGGTTTTAATCGATTATAACAACAAAGGAAAAATGCTTGGCTTTAAACTGGCCGAAGGTGTAATTAAATCTAAAGCGAAATTGGCTTATGAAGAAGTCCATGAATTTTTTAATAACGGAAAGAAAACAGACAAAATAGCCAAGGTAGCGGACAGCCTGAAACGGGCCCGCTGTCTGGCGGCAATTCTGCTCAAAAACAGGATGGCTGAAGGCTCAATCGATTTCGACTTGCCGGAGGCCAAAATAGTTCTGGGGAAGAATGGTGAAATTGTTGAGATAGGCAGTCGGGTCAGACTTGAGTCGCATCGCCTGGTAGAAGAATTTATGCTGGCGGCCAACCGCACGGTTGCTCTTTATGTATTCCGATTGGCTCAGAAATTTCTTTATCGTGTTCATGAACGACCGGATCAGGAAAAAATTGAGGCATTCTCATATCTGGTTTCAACGCTTGGCTATCGCTTCCCGGCATCGCCCGAGATTAAACCGATTCAGTTTTCGCGATTTCTCAAACGGTTAAAAGGAAAACCGGAAGAAGAGTTTCTAAACGAGTTGATGTTAAGATCGATGCAAAAGGCGGTCTATCAATCGAAAAATATAGGTCATTTTGGGCTGGCCTTTTCCCACTATACACATTTTACATCGCCCATCCGGCGTTATCCCGATTTGATGGTGCATCGATTGCTGAAAAGATTAAAAAACGGCCGGTATCCGGAAAAACTCAGTAAGCGACTGGACACTATTTTAAAACATGTCGGGGATCACTGCTCGAAAACCGAACGTGAGGCCGAGGCGGCCGAGCGGGATGCTGTTAAAATCCTTCAAATAGCGTATATGTCGGATCGTATCGGGGATGAATATGAAGGCGTGATTTCGGGTATACTTAATTTTGGTTTTTTTGTCAGATTAAACGAAGTCGGGACTGAAGGGATGGTTCGCCTATCCAGTCTTGATGATGACTACTACAATTTTGACGAAAAGCGATTTCAACTGGTGGGTCGCCAGACCGGCCGTATATTTCGTCTGGGCGATACGGTGAGGGTTGGCGTACTCTCGGTTGACATACCAAAAAGCGAATTGAATCTTTTTCTTATAGAATCTAAAGAGCAGGAACCCGGGAAGAAGCGCAGGGGTAAGAAACCGGTATCAAAGAAGAAACGTCGAAGAAAATGAAAAACAATATTTTAATACTGGCTCAGGCGGAACAATATCAACAGACGACCGCATTTAAAAAGACCTTTAATTCTATCGGTGAATATGTTGATGAACTATCGATACTATATACTATCCTGAAAGAGCGGACAGTCGATTTAATTCTAATCGCCGAGAATTTTCCGGGATTTAATCCCGGAATGGTAAAAAAAATAAGAAGACGCGCTCCCTTCGCCGATATCTGGGAGATTACTGAAGAAGCTTTTAATAAAGAATTGGATGATGAAGTTTTTTATAACGGTTTTATAAATCCTGCGGCCGGACCAAGGGCTGTCAAAGAAAGAATAGCCAAAATACTAACGCAAAAAGAGCTTTTAAGGAAATACCGAATGGTCGGCTTGTCAACCCAGATCAAGATTATAGCTGAGACTATTGATAGAATTGCCCAAACCGATATTTCGGTGCTGGTTATTGGCCCCTCCGGTTCAGGGAAGGAATTGGTCGCCAGTGCTATTCATAATAATTCAGCCCGTTCGGGCAATAAATTTTTGGCCGTAAATTGCGGTGCTCTGGCCGAAGGGGTTCTGGAATCGGAACTTTTTGGTCATGAAAAGGGAGCCTTCACTGGTTCGGTCGGTCGTCGGAACGGTTTGTTTCGACAAGCCGACGGCGGGACAATCTTTTTGGATGAAATCGGTGAAACCCAGCCGAATATGCAGGTTAGACTTCTGCGTGTGCTCGAAGGCGGGAGTTTTTATCCGGTTGGGAGTGATAAGGCATACAGGACAAATGCCAGGGTAATTGCAGCCACCAATCGTGATTTGATCGATGCTATAGCTGAAGGATTGTTCAGAGAAGATCTTTATTTTCGGCTGGGTGTCGTCAAAATAGTTTTACCGCCATTACATAAGAGACGGGCAGATATTCTACCTTTATTATTTTATTTTGCCGAGCGGGAAGGTTTGGATGGTTATTCGGAGAGTGCCCTGGATTTGCTGATAAAATATGATTGGCCGGGAAATATTCGCCAACTGCGTAATTTTGTTTCACGGGCCGCCGCTATGAAAACCGGGGGTGAGGTTTCGGTTGATGACGTCGAGCAGTTTATTAATGAGCAGGGGCTTGGTCCAAGGAATTTACCGGTTGTTACCGGGCATACGTCCGAGGAAGCGGGGCACGAATTGATATATCATGCCCTGATTTCGCTGGGCAATGAAATAAAAATGCTTAAAGACTTGATTTTGGCAAATCTGCCATCGAAACAGAATTTTGAGACCGAAGAGCAAGCCAAAGAAACGGCAGTACCGCCACTAACCGGTTCAGTGGAAGATATGGAGAAGGAATTAATAGCAAGTATCTTGAAAGTTACAGGCGGCAACCGACGGGAAACCTCTCGAAGACTTGGATTGGGGGAACGAACCTTATATCGCAAATTGAAAAAGTACAATCTGAATTGAAAGCCGTTATTTGCATATTTGTTTTTATTTTTCTTTGCCTTTTGGCCAATTTAACTCTGGGGCGGTCTATTGGCTCGGATATATATCCAACCGAAGATGAGCTGTATGAGGCTTACCTTATAGGTCAAATAGATTATCAAACTTATCTGAATCTGCGGGAGATTTTTAATTCCGGTATCGATAGTACTGATTTTTATCTAATCGAAGAGATACCGAATATTGATTTTTTTCAGGGACAAGAATCAGGAAAATATTCTGATTTAGAAAAAGAGCAGACGAAACCATATATATCAGATCAGGTCGAAATTTCAAAAGAGAAACCAACCGGTTCGATTATATGGAAACGGTATCAAAAGCTTGATGATATTGGTCGAGATCAAAACCGGTTTTATATCAGATCACAATTATCTCCGAACTGGTCTTTTAAAATCAGTGGTGTTGACGAATATATCGGGCACCAGGAGTTTTCGTTTCGATCCTTGAATTATAAGAAACAGAGAGGTACAATACGAAGATTAAACATTGGTAATTTCACCGCCCGGTTTGGGTTGGGGTTGACTGTCGGATATCGAGGACGTTTGCTCGGCAAGGATTATCTGTCACCTGAAGAAACTCTGCTTTTTCCCGATTATGGTGGTTTTAACGGGTTATATGCCGAAGGCGGTCCAAGGAAGAACCGCGTTAAATGGCTGTTTCACTACGATAAAAATGACACGATTCTGGTGCGGACTACAGCGCTAAATGTTAACAGGAGATATGGTTTTTATAGAGTTGAAGGGACTTTGCTTGGATCGGTTATCAACAACCGTTTGACTGATGATGAATTCAGGCAGTACCAATTGGGTCTGCTTCTGGGGTATTCCGGAAATGATTTGGAATTGGCCATTGAGGTGGCATTGCCGAAAAATAATCTGAATAAATCCTCAAATAATAATCAGGCCGCGGTCACGGAAATAACTTATAAAGGTAATGATTTTGGCCTGAAATTCTCGGCCTGGTATTATGGCCGGAACTTCATTAATCTTTTTGGAGGCGGCCGTTCCGGAGATTTCTATAGAACTGTCGAGTTTGACAGCATTGATTTGAGTTACCGCGATCGTCGTAATAATCAGCTGGGATTTCTTATGAGAACATCGACGTCTTTATCCAAAGAGACCGATGCGGATATGTCGCTTTCTATTTACGGCAGTTCCCGATACGAAAAATTTATCGAAATACAGACATCCTGGGGGAGAATTATTGGCGAAAATTCTCGATTACGGCTATATTACGAACTGCTTAGAAAGGAGAAATTCGGCGAAATATCAAATGATAACGCTCTTAAACTGGGGTATAATTATAAATCGCCTCAGTTTTCTTTGAGGAGTTTTATTGGATATATCTATGATAATGATGAAAAAAAGCATCTTTCTTTTCTCTTTCGAGCACAGATAAAAAATAAAATTTGCAAAGAAATTGAATTTTGGGTGAATTTTAGCAGGATAAATATCGAAACAAGTAATATTGATTACTTTTATGGTTACATTAAGGAAACTGTGGATATTACAAAAACAATATCGCTGGCGGTAAAATACCGATACCGGTATAATCGGAGATTTGCCGAGCCGGAGGAGTCAACAATCTATCTGGAAACGTTAATTGTATGGTAAAAGTGAATAAAATAATCTCTATCTTGTTTGTTTCGTTATTGTTGCTCTATAGTATTGCCAACGCCGAGTTGATAGTCAATGAAGTAATGTCAAATGAGCCGGGGAGTAATACATCTCTGGAATGGATTGAACTTCTAAACACCGATACGACCGCTAATTTCTCGCTGGTATTTTATTCGATAGACGCCGACGGGACATCGCTCCCGTTTCAATCGGAGGTAGTCAGAGGTGATCCATATATAGTAATCTGTCAGAATCTTATTTCTTTTGAATCCTATTGGGGTGACAATAGCGGAATTTGGGGTGATGATGCGGCAGAAGATTACCCGCTTTTTGAAAAGACGGAGAATTTTTCGCTGACAAATAATGGCGGGACTGTAAGACTGTATTATCTTGGCAATCAAATCTCTTCATTGAGTTGGCCTAATTCCGGAAGCGATGGTATTTCCTGGGAACGATTCAGCACCGATTCGGCCGGAGTTTATTTATCCGATGATCCGGCTGGTAGTACACCCGGACGGACAAATTCAAGAACGCCGCTTCCGTTTGATCTGGCTCTGCTTTCGGCCGAGGCTTTCCTGACAGATTCAGGCTATACGGAATTAAATTTTAGAATCGCCAATATCGGTTTGGATATAGTAACAGAGGATAGTCTGTTTCTTTATATCGATCCGGAACAGGATACGGTTGTCGGCCACGGAGACTTAATTGCCAAAACTCAGATACAGGATATAAATCCGGGCGACACAATCGTGCTTGTTCTTAATTTTGAGTTTGATCAATGCTATATTGATTTGTTGGCTCGATTACTTCCTGATGATCGAACCAGAAACAATATTCAGTTATTTACGGCGCCGGGGAAAGATTATCCACCGATAATATTATCCGAATTTTTGGCCGACCCGACATCATCGCTAATGAACGAATGGATCGAATTGAAGAATCGTTCGGACAGAGAGATAGATATTACTGATTGGTATCTTGGCAAGAATGACATCTTATATCCGATAGCCTCGGGCGGATACACAATGCATAGCGGTGAGTATATTGTGCTGTGCCGGGACAGCCTGGAATTTATCGATTTTTACAATTTTATCGATTTTACAATTATCGAACCGGCCGGTTGGCCTTCGTTAAATAACAGTGGCGACCTGCTTAAATTGATTGATAACTATGGTATGGTGGCCGATAGTTTTGCCTATGATTCTACATTTGGGGGTGACTATACCTGGGGTCGAGGCGAGGTGCCGGGTTATACCAATTCCTGGGGGCGTTCGACCAATCCGGGCGGAACTCCCGGGGCAGAGAATATTATCAACTATCCGGCCTCCGCATCAGATGTTAAAATCACGGTCAAAGAGAATCCGTTTTCGCCCAGTTCCGGTAACGAGATGATTATTGAATTTGTACTTCCTCCCGGAATCTTTAATATGAAGCTGTATGATGTTGAAGGACGGGTTGTAAAAACTTTTGTGGATAACCATTATGCTTACGATGGCTCAATTGTGTGGGATGGTACATCTGACGGCGGACGACGTTTATCGGTGGGGATTTATATTTTGTTCGCCGAGGTGGTTGACCGGGGGCAGTATAAGCAGACGATAGTGATTGCACCATGAAAACAGTGTTAATAATCATATTTGTACTATTGATGCCGACGAGTCTTTTTGCCTATGATATCGAGGGGGGTCGGCAGGCCGGTATGGCGGGTACGATTCTTTTATCGAGACCATCGGCATATGGCTTATTAAACTGCCCGACTAACAGTCTGCAACCGAAGGGGTTTGTTATTGAATCGGTGGCCAGCAGGAAATACGGTCTGGCCGATCTTGACCAGGTGGCGATTTTGGCGGCTTACAGATTTAAGAAAATGACCTGGGCATTTGGATTTTCACAAATGGGGACTCCTGATTATTATACCGAGAAAAATATAAGAGCCGTCCTGTCCTATCATCAAAATTCGATAACAGCTATGCTTATTACATCGGGCAGATTAATTGAGATTGGCGACAAATACGGCAAATTGCGGGCGGCTTCAGTCGGCCTGGGAGTTTCGTACTATATAGATAACCATTATTTCGGCCTGACCATTGATGATATTAACAAGCCCAAAATCGCCAAAAATGTTGACGGCGAAAATATAAAACTGAACCTGTATGCCGAAATCGACGGCGGCGAAAGACATTCGGTAACCGGGCGTCTGGTGCTTGAAAAATACGAGAAGCCGCACCTGTCGCTTGGTCAATTTATTAATCTTACCGAGAAAAACGGTCTTTTCTGGGGGCTGAGTTTGAATCCGCTTAAGTATGGCGGCGGATTTGAAATTGAGCATAAAAGATTCTCGATTGTTTACGGGGTCTCGCATCATCCGGTGCTGGGATTCAGTCATAATATTTCATTGTCTTATCTTGCAGGGCGCAAGGATGAAACGAATTGAATCAATATTATGGAAAATCCTGAAAACAGGCTGAGCAGATTCGAAGAAAATCTTCTGGCGCCGTACGCTTCATTTTCATCGCAAACACGCGGGCGTCAGTATCCATTGAAGGAGCATCCGATACGCACCGCCTATCAGCGCGACCGCGATCGGGTGATTCACTGTGCGGCTTTCAGACGAATGGAGTATAAAACGCAGGTTTTTGTCAACCATGAGGGCGACCATTACCGTACCCGCCTGACACATACGATTGAAGTGGCGCAGATAAGCCGGACTATTGCCCGCGCGCTGGGACTTAATGAGGACTTGGCCGAAGCTATTGCCTGTGTGCATGATCTGGGACACACGCCGTTCGGTCATTCCGGTGAAGATATACTGGATGAATTGATGAAGGATTTCGGTGGTTTTAATCATAACCGTCAGTCTTTGCGAGTGGTAGATGTTCTGGAACGGCGCTATGAAAATTATCCCGGCCTGAATCTAACTTACGAAGTTCGGGAAGGTATCGTTAAGCATGAATCGACCGCCGAGCCGATAAGTCCGGATATTTTTCCGCCTGATGAACGGCCGACACTGGAGGCTTCGCTGGTCGATCGGGCCGATTCGATTGCCTACAACAGTCATGATCTTGACGACGGGTTGTCATCGGGGATTCTTAATTGGGATGAGTTGGATGACGTGCCCATACTGGCCGAGGTAAAAGAAATATCCATTAAGGCCAATCCTGATCTGGCCAGAAAATATCATCATCATTCGGTAATACGACAGCTGGTGGACAGACAGGTGACCGATCTGGTGAATCAGGCGGTGGAAAATATCGGTAATTTTGATATTAGCAGCCTCGAAGATGTCAGACAATCCGGGGTCAAGTTGATAGCCTTTTCCAAAGATTTGGATAGTTCACTGGGTGAACTTAAAAATTTCCTGACGCAGAAGATGTACCGTCATCCGCGGATGGAGGAAAATGCCGCCGAAGCGAGAATAATAATAGAGACATTGTTCGATAGATATAAAACTGACCCGCAGAAGCTGCATGGTAAGTACAAATTACGGCTGGATAAGGAGCCGGTGGAATATATTATTTGCGATTTTATTGCCGGGATGACCGATCGTTACGCCAAGAAGATGTATGAAGAGTTGAAGTAGAATGTCAAGAGAAGCAAAAATAGACGGGATTAAACGCAGAATCAAAGCCTGGCTGTTTTTTATATTATGCGGTCTGGCGGTGCTCTGGTTCGGCGATTATCTGGATAGTCTGGCGCCCGGAATGGGCGATTCTATAATTTCTCTTGGAATTATCTGGGTGGGCGCATCGGTTTTGCTTCTTATTGTCAATCTGTTTGCCCTGCGGATAGAGAAGAAAAAACTCGAAGAAGACAAATAGACTTCAACTTTCCATTCTTTAGATTTACCCAAAAAGTACAAATTAGATGGTTTGTGTACTATCAGGTACAAACAATAGATTATCGTTAACGTTCTAATAATCATAACTGTTTATATAGCAACTGATTGCAAGGCCGAGCAAAGTTGGCATATAAGTTGCATAACCTCCAAAATGAATTTGTAAAGATAACAGGAAACCTTAAAGGAAAGGAAAAACAATGAGGAACCTGACAACTTTTCTTCTTTCGGGACTGGTAATAATTGGTCTGATTATGCTGGCCCCCGCAAGTCTTCTGGCACAGAGCTGTGACGGAAGCGGAAAGAATTTCGTTGACCTTGATGGCGACGGATTCAATGATAATGCCCCGGATGAGGATGGGGATGGCATCCCCAATGGTCTTGATGATGATTATGTAAAGCCGGAAGATGGCGATGGTCAGAAAAAAGGTAAACTTGGTGAAACAGAGCCGGTTAAGACTCAGACCAAGGCGATGACCAAAACTCAGAAATTTAATCGTTTAAAAGCTGCCAGTGGCTCGACCTATCAGAAAAGGATCGGCGATGCTACCGGCACCGGTAATATGGGACCGCAGGACGGCCAGGGTGGCCAGGGTGATTGCGATGGCACCGGCCCCAATGGTACCCAGCATAAGGGCGGCAATTAATAAATAAGGGATTTAATGATTATTCAGGTTGGCGAATATAGTTCGCCATCCTGAATTTATTAACGGAGATCAGGAGTTAATATATGTCAGCCAAACATTCTCCATTTTTTGCGGCAATTTTTGTCTTAATTACGTTTGCTATTTCAAACGGCGAAATAAGCACCGCTTTTAATTTAGGCGGCGGGTATAATGGAAACCTTTTCAGGGATTCTTTGGCGACCGAAGATTCCTACTCATCTTTTGGCGGACATATTAACTTTTATCCATCATCATCGGTTCAGGTCTCAGGCTTTGGGCA
>CBFCZE010000052.1:0-17762 GCA_965602655.1 uncultured bacterium | reverse complement strand
AATTCCCTTCTTGATTTTTTCCTCTCATTCCGTATAATAGTACCGGAAGTGGATAGGGTCTGGTGGCCCTTGCGGTCTTCAAAACCGTGGGGAGGCAGTTATGCTGTCTCCGGTGAGTTCGATTCTCACCCCTTCCGCTTTTTTATTATTTTATTTTTAAGATTAAAAATTGATAGAAAAAAATACGGGCTCTTGAGAATGCTCAAGAGCCCATATTATCAGCTAAGACGATACTACGTTATTAGTTACTATGCATTTTTTTCATGTTCGTATGGCACTGATCCATATCTTTATGACCGGCGCACCAGCCATAAGGTTCATCCTTGATTTTGAATTTTTCGACATCCATAACATTGCCATCGGCATAATAGGTCCCACTTACTTCAATCGATTGCCCATGCCATTTCCCTTCACCGGCGCTAATTAAATCTTCCGAATGATCGTTTTCCATAAACGATACATAACTGCCGTCTTCCAGCTTTAAGGCATGTTCGTGACCATAAATTTTGCATTGGGCGTGAGCCCCGGCGGCTTTCTTAAGGTCGCATCCCATACAACTCAAGGTTCCGCTCATTGTTTTCTGCTCGTCTTTTTTGCCTGCCATCGCCGCCAGACTGAACATCAACAGGGCGGCCATTATTAGAATCAATCCTTTACGCATGCTATGTCTCCTTCTTGGTTTTATTAAAATAGACTATAGCAGTCTATTATCATTTTTATTTTAAACAGCCTGGAATCAGAATTGTTCCGCAAAAACAATGATTTATCCGAAATAAATCAGTTTTCATTTTTACTTGCGTAACTTTTCATCAGTTTTATATTTAGGGTTGTATAATAAATATGGGAGAGGCTTATTGGCCCCGATTTTTAAAAGGATTTTAAATCTTGAATAATTTGATTTCCGTTATTATCCCGGCTCTGAATGAAGAAGGCAATATACCGGAGCTATGTCGTCAGTTTGATGAAATGTTGCAAAAGTCAGAATATGACTTCGAATTGATTCTAATAGACGATGGTTCCACCGATAAAACGTTTGACCTGATTAGGAATGCCGCAGAGCAATACAATTTCATAAAGTATAAAAAACATACGTTTAATATTGGTTTAACCGAGGCATTAAAGACCGGCTTTGAGATTGCCTCCGGCGGCATATATGTTTTTTATCCGGCCGATCTTCAGTATCGCCCCGAAGATATCCCGGCCCTGGTTAAACCGATAATTGATGGCGCTGACGTTACCACCGGCTGGAAGCAGGGGAAATACGGCAAAAGATTTGTTTCAACGATATATAATTATCTTTCCCGTAAGATATTCGGACTCAAGGTGCATGACCTCAATTCGGTTAAGGCTTTTCGCGCTGAAGTAATTAAAGATATTTTCCTGCGTCGGGACTGGCATCGCTATATAGTAGTCTTGGCGGCCGATCAGGGATATAAAATCGAAGAAGTGAAAATTCCGCTTTATAAACGACATTGGGGCAAAACCAAATTCTCTATCTGGCGGATTCCGGTTGGTCTTCTCGATATGATTGCGGTGAAAACACAAATTTCATTTTTAAGAAAACCGCTTCTATTTCTTGGCGTTCTTGCCTTTATATCTTTTGGATTAGGGCTCTTGGTTGGACTGTTCGCTTTATATATGAGATTTATTGTCGGCGAAGGATATCGCCCGCTTTTATATCTGGTGATACTATTAACCGGAGTCGGGCTCGGATTATTTATTCTCGGCTTTCTGGCCGAAGGTATGGCGGCTATTAAAGAAGAATTGGGTGTTGTTCGCAAAAAACTTAATGAGAAAAATCCCGGCGATAACAAATAAGATATAGCCCAAAAATTAAACGGCCCGGGTAAATTCGGAGAATATTTTGAGTAAAGGCAAACAGCCGGATAAGAAAAAATCAGTTCCAGTAAAAAAGGCGCGACCGTTCAATCTTGATCCGGATAAATTTAAATATTACGTGCCCATATTTTTTCTTATTCTCCTGATTGGCGTTGTTGTATTATTTTCCGATTTTATCTTCTCCGATAAAATGCTCAAGGGTTCCGACACCATAAATGCCGGAATATTCTTTCGTCATTTTTATGTGGAGTATTTTAAGGCTCACGGCTCGGTTCCGGTTTGGAACCCATACATTTTTGGGGGGATGCCGTTTGTCGATGCTTTTCACGGGGATACTTATTACCCATTATCGATTTTGAAATTTTTTGGTAATTTCTATCGGGCTCTGGGGCTGAATCTGGTGATCCATATATTTTTGGCCGGGATATTCATGTTTTTTACCGCCCGACAATTCCGCCTTTCAAAGATGGCGGCGACCCTTTCGGGCGTGGCGTATGCTTTCGCAGGATACCTGGTATCATTGGTAGCGCCCGGGCATGATGGCAAAATATTTGTGACGACCCTTTTTCCGCTTACAATTCTGTTTCTCGACAGGGCTTTTGAGCGCAAGCCGTTCCTTAATTTTACCTTGCTGGGATTGGTTATTGGTGTCATAATTTTAAGCCCGCATCCACAGCTTTCTTATTATGCCCTCTGGGCGATTGCTCTGTATGGTCTCTTCCGGCTGATAAATCTATTTATGCAAACAAAATCTGTCGTTAAAGTTATCACACCGGCTTCGCTTTTGGTTTATGCGGTTGTCATCGGCCTGCTCATTTCGGCCATACAGTTTTATCCCGGGTATGTTTATACAACCGAATATTCGCCCCGAGCCGATACCAAAAAAGGGTATGAATGGGCCACCTCATGGTCGATGAATGCCGAGGAGGCATTTTCGCAGATTGTTCCGGAGTTTTCAGGTACCAATGAAGGTGAAGGAAATTATTACTGGGGGAAAAATGCTTTCAAGGATAATTCTGAATATCTCGGTGTGATTCCGATTTTTCTGGCTTTTATCGGACTGTTTTTCGGACGCAGAAAAGAGGCAATATTTTTCGGCTGCCTGGCCGCCTTTATGTTTATCTATGCACTGGGCGGCTCAACCCCGTTGTTTAAGCTGTTTTATTACGTGATACCAAAGGTTAAATCGCTTCGGGCGCCATCTACAATTATGTTTGTGACTCTCTTTTCGGTATCACTTTTGGCCGGGATAGGTTTGCAATTTATAATTGATAAGAGCCGCGATCTGACCGCTGACAGACTAAAAAAATTAAAAATTTATATTATGGGAATACCATCCTTGCTCTTGTTGCTGGCCTTGCTGTTTTCCGCGGCCGGAGAATCGATGTTATCATTTTACAGTTCCATATTTTACGGCGGAATTGAATCGGAATTGATTGGACAGGGCGACTATACCAAATGGAATCTGGCCCTTTTAAATCTTCCCAATATAACCACCGGATTTTGGATTATATTTTTGTTTATAGCCCTGGTTTCGACATCAATAATGCTCTATCTGAAAAGAAGCTTTGGCATAGTAGTGTTACTTCTGATACCGCTTTTGGCTATGATTGACGGAATTCGCTTCAACTCAAGATTTGTTTCGACATATGACCATGCCCGTGAATTTGCACCCAATGCCCTCACTGACTATATTAATACTCTGCCGGGGAAATTCCGCGTGGCAAATTTCAGAGTGGTTCCTCACAATATGCTGCCATATCATGGTATCGAAGTCATCACCGGTTATCATGGAAATCAACTTCGCTGGTACGATGACCTTCTTGGCGGACCATCGCTGAAAAATTTGCAAAATCCACACTTTTTGAATCTGGTTGGAGCCAAATATCTTCTGGCGCCTTCCAATTCACAAATACCTCCTGATTACTTTGGCCCCGATTCGTTGAAAATTGATCGCGATTTTGGACAGATATCATTGTTTCGAAATGACAACGCCTTCCCGCGCGCTTTTCTGGTTAATAATTATGAGATAATACCGGATCGTCAGGATATATACCCGCTGGTTTTATCCGGCAAAGAAAATCTTCGGGAAAAAGTATTCCTTGAAAAGGAACCGTCGATTGAAATTAAACAATCCGATTCATCGACGATGACCGCCTCTGTTGATTTATACACGACCGATTCAATACTGATTTCAGTTAATAGCGACTCCAACGCCCTGCTGGTTCTTACCGACAATTATTATCGTTTCTGGGATGCCTGGGTTGATGGAGATAAAACGGAAATTTTTCGAGCCGATGGTTCATTCCGAGCCGTTCCTATCAAAGCCGGATCCCGGCAAATACTTTTTAAGTATAATCGGGATGGAAATGAACCGGCCGCAATGGCGACAATGTTGACACTTCTGCTGGTGGCTATTATATTAGCAGTATATTTATGGTTATTTATTAAATCGAAGAGAAAAGAAGTAACATCGATATGACAGAGAATGAACGAGCCCTGATAATATTCCCAACCTATAACGAAAAAGATAATATTGAAAAGATAATTGAAGCAGTTCTGCCGCTCGATAACAGAATTAATGTTTTGGTTGTGGATGACAATTCTCCGGACGGAACCGGAGATATAGCCGATCGAATGGCAAAATCTGATCCCAGAATTAACGTTTTACATCGAGAAAATAAAGAAGGGTTGGGGCGAGCATATATAGCCGGCTTTGAGTGGGGGATTAAAAGAGAATTTGATTATCTTTTTGAGATGGATGCCGATTTTTCTCATGGTCCGGAATTTTTAAAAGATTTTTTTCTTGCCATAAGGGATGCCGACCTGATTCTCGGTTCAAGGTATATTTCCGGAGTTAATGTAATTAACTGGCCGATGAGCCGATTGCTTCTATCTTACTTTGCCAATGTTTACACACGTATTATTACCGGGATGCCGGTTAGAGATGCTACCGGCGGATTCAAATGTTTTCGCCGCAAAGTCCTCGAGACAATTGATCTGGATGCTATTAAATCAAATGGTTATACTTTTCAGATTGAAGTATCGATGAGGGCGTGGAAAAAAGGATTCAAAATTAAAGAAATCCCAATAGTTTTTACCGACCGGCAGGAGGGGGCCTCCAAGATGTCAAAAAAGATTATTCGAGAAGCTATCTGGATGGTCTGGTATCTCAGGCTGATGTCAATATTGGGTAAGCTCAAATAAGTGTCCCAATTATCTTCCCAAATAACCGTTTCGGCTATCGTCGTAACATACAACTCGGCCGAAAATATTATTGCCTGTCTTAAAGCTTTGAGGAGTGAGGTCGATTCGATTGGGGGCAATATTATTGTTTTTGACAATAACTCCAACGACGATACCGTTCAGGTGATAAAAAAAGAGTATTCAGATATAAAACTTTTTGAATCAAAGCAAAATCTTGGATTTGGCGAGGCAAATAATAGAGCCGTCGAGATGGCCGAAGGGGAATATATCCTTTTTGCCAATCCCGATATGATTCTGGATCCGGGAGCCTTGAAAACATTATTTGAGACGTTTCAAAACCAAATTATGGCCGGGGCGGTTGTCGCCAGGCTTCATAATGCCGATGGCTCTTTTCAGCCGACCTGCCGCAATTTCCCGAATTTTTATAATATATTCTTTTCACGTGGATCAGTCTTGAATCATAGGGTTCTACCAATAAAAACTAATGGGGCTTATACGCTGGGCGATTTTGATAAAATTTCTGAAGTTCCGGCCGCCTCCGCCGCCTGCATGTTAATGGAAAAGGCCTTTTTTCTGAAAATCGGCGGGTTCGATAATCGATTTTTCCTCTTTATGGAGGACACCGACCTCTCCTTGAGAATCAAACAGGCTGGAAGAAAAGTCTATTTTGAGCCGAAAGCCGGGGCTCTTCATTACTGGGGCAGGGGATCATCAATCTCACGAATCAGACGAAGCTGGTATCATCACCTTTCGGTCTGGAAGTATTATCTGAAACATCATCCCAACGGTTTTTCACTGCTGTTTTTACCGGTAGCACTTCTGGCCAACTTTCTGGTCAGGTCGCTTTTCAGATATGATCCCAATTAAATTTTTTTACTTGAATATTTAGAAGTTGATTCTTTTTATGGTTGTAATTTGAATATTATATTTTATCTTTGATTTTTGAATTTATATCCCGAAGGCGATATAAAACAGGTGTTTGATTATGGATGAACGACAGATATTAGATTTTGAAAAGCCGATTATCGAGTTGGAGAAAAAAATTTCCGACATGAAAGATTTCGCGGCCGGGGCCAATCTGGAATTGGATAGTGAAATTAGTTCTTTGCAAAGCAAAGTTAACAAAATGCGAGACGAAATTTTTTCTAATCTTACCCGATGGCAGAAAGTCCTGCTGGCCCGACATCCTCGTCGCCCCTATACGCACGACTATATCAATCTTATGACTACCGACTTTGTTGAATTGCATGGCGACAGGTGTTTTTCCGATGATAAGGCATTGATAGGCGGGTTTGCCAAATTTGACGGAAAATCGATAATGATTGTCGGTCAGCAGAAAGGTCGCGATACCAAACAAAAACTGTTTCGAAATTTTGGAATGATGCATCCCGATGGCTACCGAAAAGCCCTGCGATTATTTAAACTGAGTGAAAAATTTAATAAGCCGATAGTAATACTTATAGATACACCGGGAGCATATCCCGGAATCGGGGCCGAGGAGCGCGGCCAGGCCGAAGCCATTGCCCGGAATTTAAGGGAGATGACCAACCTGGCAGTGCCGATTGTAATTGTTGTTATTGGCGAAGGCGCCTCGGGTGGCGCACTGGGAATAGGTATAGGCGATAAAATATTTATGCTTCAGTATTCATGGTATTCGGTAATCTCACCTGAAGGCTGTGCGGCTATTCTTTGGCGGGATAACGCGTATGCACCAGACGCGGCGGAGGCACTTAAAGTAACAGCCAGCGATATGTGGGATTTAAAGCTTATTGACAAAATAATTCCGGAACCGCCGGGCGGAGCGCATAATGATTATAAGCTTATGGCCGAAACAATGAAAAAAGAAATACTGGACGCGTTAAATGAACTTGAAAACCTATCGCCCGAAGAATTATTAAAAAAGCGGATTGAAAAATTTCGACGGATGGGCGTTTTTAAAGAATAGGAGGTTATCCTATGGCTTTATCAGAGGAACTGCAAAGAATTATTGTTTGCCCAAAATGCAAGGGCGAATTGGTTTATTGGGAAGAAAAAGAGATATTGGATTGTAAGGACTGCCGATTACTCTTTAGGGTGGAAGATGATATTCCAATTTTGTTTATTGAAGAAGCTGAAAGCTATTAGTTAAAGGTATAGATATGAAATTATCCAAATTTTGTTCCGAGGATTTAATAACTTTTGACCTGAAGTCAACCAAGAAAGATAAAGTATTGGAGGAATTGGTTGATTTGGTTTCGGGATCGGCGCTGGTAAAAGACGCCGGGCAATTAATTGAGGATGTCAAAGAAAGAGAAGAATTGGTTACCACCGGTGTTGGTTATGGGGTTGCTTTTCCTCACGCCAAAACAAAAGCGACCAAAGGTATCGTGATTGCTTTTGGACGCTCTGATGAAGGTATTGATTTTGATGCCATGGATCATAGACCGGTTCATCTGTTTTTCCTGATTGCCGCTCCCGAAGATGCCATTGGCGCCCACCTGAATGTGATGGCCAGGCTGTCGTATATTATGAAGTCGGAAGAAAATCGGCAGGAAATGATGAAGGTTACTTCGCCCGGCGAATTACTGCAAATGATAGACGTTATCGAGTAATAAACAATTGGGCAGGGAGGCCGCTGTTTATGGCATGGTTTTCGACGATTTTTCATAGAAATCGCCGCTTTCTGAATTTTGGCTGCGCAATAATCATTTTTCTCCTGATAACAATTTCAGGGGAAACTGTCAGACCTTTCCTGGGAAACATAGCCTTATCCATATTTCATTATCCTTTTTCCGAGTTAAAAAATGGCGTTGAAAGCCTGAAATCTGTTGCCGAAGATAATCGTAATCTGAAAAATACTCTAACCGAAGCATCATTACAGTTAAGTTCCCTTGCCGAGGCCCGCCGGGAAAATCAGCGGCTGCGGGAGTTTCTTGGATTTGAGCCGCCCGAAAATTTCCGCGTCGTTCCGGTTAAAATAGTTTCGCTGGGGAATAATCAATATCCGATAGCGGCAGTTATCAATAAGGGCATCAAAGATTCGATTAAAATAAATCAGCCGGTTATAAATCGGTTTGGTCTTGTTGGTAAAATAAAGGAAGTTATGCCGGAGTATTCAACGGTGCAGCTTTTGACTGATCCGGCCAATGCCGTTTCGGCCCGAATTGCTGAGAGCCGGCAGTTCGGCATAGTCAGATATGCTCCCGAAGAAGGGATGATATTTGATAATCTTCCTGCCGACGCAAGTATAAATAGGGGTGACCTTATTATTTCATCGGGACTGGGTGGTATCTATCCATCGGGATTGTCAATCGCTATTGTCGACTCGGTTCTGACTTTAAAAGGTGAAATAAAAAAGTCTATTTGGTTAAAATCAAACGTCGATTTTCTTGAAATTGAAGAATTATATGTCCTGGAGACCGTAGACCAATGAAAGTGATACCCTACTTGCTATACTTATTCCTTATTACATTTCATTCAGTAATTCTCTCTGACATAATTTCTATTTTGGGTGTCCGTCTCAATTTGTTAATACTGATTGTTGTAATAATTGGGCTGTTTAAATCTGAAACTGAGGCGGTCTGGTTTGGCTTGGCCGCCGGTATTATTGTCGGTGCAAACAGACTGGATCTAATGCCCTGGGAAGTTCTGGTAATAACCATTATTGCCGTTGCTGTCAAACAAGTAAGTTCAAGAATAAATCTGGAGTCTTTCGCTTCCAAGGTTGTTGTTCTGGCCAGCAGCGTTTTCCTGCATGGGATCATTATATCATTGATTATCTCCACCGAGGAATTTTTCTTTGTTCTGGTAAGATATATATTACCCGGCACCGCCTATACCGTTCTGATAGGTCTGATATTTTTTCTCATAAAAGACGGTAGAATATCCCGGCAAAAAATCAAGGCGCTTTTTTAGAGATGCGAGATACCGGCACTAATAAACGGTTGAGAATTGGCATTGCCTCAACCTTTCTTGTTCTGGCGTTTGTGGCCCTTATTAGCGGACTGTTTTATCATCAGGTTATTCTGTACAGTAAATATATTGTTGAGTCGGAAAATAATAGAATCCGTGTCCAGCCAATTATCCCCAAACGCGGAGTTATCTTCGATAGAAATTATCAGGTCATAGCCGATAGCAGACTGTCATTTACGGTTTCAATTGTCCCGTTTGAAAAACAGGAGGGCGTTACTATCGGTCAGCTTATGGATCTACTCGATATGGATAGTACCGATATCGTAAAAAGAGCTTCGGCCAATTTTATCAGCAATTATATTCCATCACCTATCAAGCGCGGACTGGATATTGATGTTATATCTGTTCTCGAGGAACAGGGTGAACAATATCCCGGTATAACATACAGCATTGAATCGGTGCGGCGTTACCAGTCCGATATTGCCACCGAAACTTTTATCGGTTATGTCGGCGAGGTTTCTCCCGAAGAGATAAAGGCGTCTCCGGATAAAGAGTATCGCCCGGGAAGTTTGGTTGGCAAAAAAGGGATTGAAAAAACATATGATCATATTCTGCGCGGAATTGAGGGTACCGAGTATATCGAAATTTCGGCGAAAGGAAAAATTATCGGGCCGTATGGCGGCAAGGAAAAAATTTCGGCGGTTCCCGGCGATGATATCAGTCTTACTATCGACATTGATCTTCAGAGATTTATAGTCGATAACTTTCACAGTTTTGACACACAGTTTTGCTGTGGAGCTGTTGTTGCGATGAACCCTCGAAATGGTGGAATTCTGGGATTGGCCTCGTTCCCACAGCTTGACCCCAATATTTTTTCCGGTCCGATACCATCTGATATCTGGCAGAACATTATCTCTGACAGTACGCATCCCCTTTTAAATCGTCCTCTGGCAGGCATCTACCCACCCGGTTCAACAACCAAATTGGTTACTGCTGGAGCGGCCCTGGAATTGGGCAAAATTACCGACAAACTTCTTCTTCGCCCCTGTCTCGGTGGAATGAAATTTGGAAACCGTATTTTTCATTGCTGGGATTTGGGTGGCCATGGTCGTCTTGATTTGTACCACGCCGTTGAACAATCATGCGATGTTTATTTCTACCAGGTCGGATTGATTGTCGGGATAGATCCATGGCATGACTTTGTCATTCGCTCCGGTTTCGGCAAGAAAACCGGAATTGATATTCAGGGAGAGGTTGCAGGGATTGCCCCTAATTCGGATTATCTCGATGATTTGTACGGTGAAAAAAAATGGACCCGTTTTCTGATGCTAAATCTGGCCATTGGGCAAGGGGAATTTGCAATAACTCCCCTTCAACTGGCTCAATTGTATTGCGGTCTGGCCAACAAAGGAATGATTTATAGGCCGCATCTTTTAAGAGAGCGCAAACATCATGACGGCAGTGTTGTTAAAATTGCCCCGGTTCCATCTTTTCGGCTTCCTTTTTCCGAAAAGAATATTGAAATTCTTAATGAGTCATTGAAATTGGTCGTTCAGGGTGAAAATGGTACTGCTCGGGGTAGAAGAAAAGACGATTATAATATTTCCGGCAAGACCGGTACCGCTCAGAACCCGCATGGTGAAAATCATTCGTGGTTTGTTGCCTTTGCTCCCTCGGAAGAGCCGCGAATTGTAGTGGTGGCCCTGGTGGAACACGGGGGACATGGATCCGATGTTGCCGCTCCGCTGGCTGGAAAAATTATAGATTTTTATTTAAAAAAGAATGTTCCTGAACTTTTTGTAAAAAAAGAAGTAGAGGATGAAGGTTAGATTGTCATGCTTGAATATCGGCAATTAGACTGGAAATTGATTGGTGCGGCTTTAGTGCTTTCTATTATCGGGATTGTCCTGATTTACTCGGCCCAGTACGATGTCCAAACCGGCGATTCGATGGATTATTATTACCGGCAAATTATCTGGCTGGCGGCGGCGCTGGTAATGCTGATAGTGCTTATTCATATCCCGTTGAGAATGATAGACTTTTTTTCGTATTTGGTCTATATCGGTGCTTTTGTTTTGCTTCTGCTTGTTTTAATCATAGGCCATTCCAAGGGCGGCGCCGCTCGATGGTTTGCGCTGGGACCTGTACATCTGACTCCATCGGATATTGCAAAACTGGCCCTGATGGCGGCCCTTTCAAGATTCCTAGCGTATTCAAAATTACCCCCGGAGTCGATAAAACGATTATTTATTTCCGGACTGCTTACGCTCATTCCGGTAATGTTGATATTAAAACAGCCGGATTTGGGAACATCGATGGTATTTATTGTCCTCCTTTTTAGTCTCTGGTTTTGGTCAGGGTTGTCACCGTTTTATCTGCTTTTAATTGTGTCACCTCTGTTTTCTCTTTTGGCGGCTTTCCACTGGATTACCTGGATTATTTATCTGGTGATTCTGATTACCGTAATATTGATTGTTCGGCCGCGAATCTTTTTGGGTTTCTATACTGTTATCGCAAATCTCGCCTTTGGAATAATTACGCCTTTCGTTTGGAACAGTCTGGCCGATTATCAAAAATTAAGAATCTTAACTTTTCTTGATCCGGGACGCGATCCGCGGCAGGCCGGTTATCAGATTATCCAGTCAAAAATAGCTATCGGTTCCGGTGGCCTCTTCGGGAAGGGGTTTCTCGGCGGCTCCCAGAGTCAGCTGAAATTTCTTCCGGAAAGACATACCGATTTTGTCTTTTCAGTATTGGGCGAAGAGTTTGGTTTTCTGGCAACTTCGTTAGTCGTTTTGATTTTTGCCTATATAATCTATCGTGGGGTGGCGATTGCAGCCCGGTGCCGTTCAAAATTTGCCTCCAATCTTGCCTGGGGTGCGGTAACAATTCTATTTTTTCAATTCTTTGTTAATGTTGGGATGACTTTTGGACTTACGCCGGTAACAGGTTTACCGCTGCCTTTTCTCAGCTATGGCGGAACTTCGCTGATTCTGTCATGGACATTGATTGGATTTTTAATACTGGCCGATTACTATTGGACAGAATACTAAGAAAGAATGAAAAAGCTGATTTACACATCAGATACAATTAAAAGAATATACTTTCTTACTTTGCTGATACTCTTTGCTCTAATATCGACATCTGCGGGGAAGAGTCTCAAAGAGCAATACTCCGTCGATGACATTACAAAAGCGGAACAGCTCAAATCTTTTAGATCGTTCGGCACCATCAAAATGGGCGAAACAGCAGGTACTATTGAGACGTTTTATTCCAAACCGGGGCAAAGTCGATCATCATTGACCCTTGAAAAATTTCGAATTATTCAGGTTTTTGACGGTGAGCGGGCTTGGATGAAAGATCAAAACGGTCAGGTAATTGAGCTGACCGGTCCGGATAAAAAACAACTTGTCAATACCGGCTGGCTTTTGGGTAAATCTTATCTTTTGGGAAACGGAAGGCCCGGTGAAACAGAGTTCATTAAAGATACCATAATAAATTCAGGAAATTTCTCAGTTTATTCTGCTTTACCCAAAGGCGGTGATTCTCTGAAACTGTATTTTAACTCCGTAACCGGACGGATTGAGATTATTGGGGAACATCTTGATGAGGCCAACATATTTACATTTTTATCGGATTTTCGAGAGGTTGATGGTTTTGAAATGCCTTACAGCTATGAAACCAAATCGGTTATCCCTGAGTTAAATTCAACGATTGAAATTTATGAATTTGAGGTGAATCCTCAACTGGATGATACTTTATTCGCTTTTTCCCTTAATCCGGCAGATGATTATTTCTTTCCTGATAATGCCGATTCGGTAATCGTTCCGATAGTTTATCAGGGGGGACATGTTTTCCTGAAAGCGGCCGTCAATGGAAATCCGCCGGTATATTTCATTTTGGATTCAGGCGCCGGAATTAATTTTCTCAATCGCAGTTACGCGGATAGTCTGCAGTTGGATTTATCGGGCGGAATCCCGGCCAAAGGTATGTCCGGGTATGAAATGACAACGATTGCCAGTTTAGACTCGCTGAAGATCGGAAGGCTCAAACTGCTTCGTCAGAATGTGGCAATAGTTGATCTAACCGGCACAGGTCTAAATGTACCGGAGGGAATATTGGGCGGCCTGCTTGGCTATGATCTTCTATCCCGTTTTCCGCTTAGAATTGATTACGTAAATAGGAATATAAATTTTTATAATCCGAATGTATATCAGTCTCCTTCAATAGATTATGCAATAAATTTAGAGTATAACATGAAGGTGCCGATGGTTGATGGCGAAATATGCGGTGTTTCCGGAAAATTTCTGATTGACCTGGGAAATGCCTTTGGCCTGATAGTGCATAAGCCGTTTGTTGATAACAATAATTTGAGTGCCGAATTTACCGATATTAATTATATTACCAGAGATATATCAGGCGTGGGCGGTAAGTCGGAAGCATACTCGGCGATTGCAGAATATTTTGCTTTTGGGCCGGCCAAACTTAAAGAGCTGAGAATATTGGTAGCTGAAGGGGAACAGGGAATCTTGAAATCAACCGAGGTTGACGGAAACATCGGCAATGGATTGCTTCAGAATTTTTCAATTACAATGGATTATCCCGGGCAAAAAATATATATTATGCCGCTTAGAAATGAACAAAAATAAATAAATTTGTATAATAAACAATTCGAAATACAGTTTAGCTGACCGGAGGAATTTTTTGACAAACAGAACTTACTATTTATCAATAATATTTTTATTAATTCTATCATTTGCCTTATCATCCAATCTTTACGCCGTAGAAAAAAGTCAATCCGGCTTTGGAAACAGTCATTTTGTTGGCGGGCGCTTCGGCGCCTGGGTGATGACCACCGATGAAGATGTTATAGATGATCTGACCGATTTTTCGAGCAGTTCACTTTATGCCGAATTTTTTTATGATCATCGATTTGCTGCGTTTTTGGCAGCTGAAGCTTCAATTGGAATATTCAGTCAGGGCGATTTACAATATAATACCAACACAGGAATTTCTACCAGCGCAGCAAAATTATACCCATTCATAATTTCGGCAAAGCTATATCCATTCTCCAAATATAAAGGTTTTTCCCTATGGCCATATTTGAGGTTGGGCGGTGGTTTGGTCCATGGAACACGAGATCAATCTTCGATTTATTCTGGTCACCCGGCCAATTATTATATTGAAGAAAGCCAGACAAAAATTACCTATACCTGGGGCATTGGGATTGACTGGCCGATTGCCGATCAGATTGGTTTAAATATTGACTATAAAAATACTCCCGTTAAATTTGGGAATCACTTAGCCGGTTTGAAAGAATATTCAGGCTGGAGTTTGACGTTTGGAATAGGTTACATGATAAGGTCCAAATAAATGATAAAGGGCAGAAACTAAGGAGGTTTGCGATGTCCGTAAAAATAGGAATTAACGGCTTTGGACGTATCGGTCGGCTTGTCTTCAGAGGAGCTATGGCTTCTTCGATTGAGGTTGTCGGTATCAACGATATAACCGATGCCACCACGCTGGCGCATCTGTTGAAGTATGATTCGGTTCATGGTAAGTACAAAGGTGAAATTGGCGTGGATGGGAATACTATTATTGCCGATGGCAAAAGGGTTCCGATTACTGCTGAGAGAGATCCGGCGGACCTCCCGTGGAAAGACCTTGGGGCAGACATCGTTGTCGAATCGACCGGATTGTTTCGCGATAAAGAATCGGCCGGGAAACATATTTCCGCCGGAGCCAAAAAGGTTCTTATTTCAGCCCCGGCCAAAGAGCCGGATGGCACATTTGTTATGGGCGTTAATGACAACCTGTATGATAAATCAAAACATGATATTATTTCAATCGGAAGTTGTACCACCAACTGTTTATCGCCGGTTGCCAAGGTTTTATTAGATAGTTTTGGAATCGAAAAAGGATTTATGACGACGACTCACGCCTACACCAACGGACAGAGAATTCTGGATACACCTCATAAAGACCTGCGTCGCGCCCGCGCGGCCGCGGTTTCGATGATTCCGACGACAACCGGTGCGGCCAAGGCGGTTGCTCTGGTTATTCCTGAACTTAAGGGTAAAATCGATGGTTGCGCCATACGTGTGCCAACTCCTGATGCATCAATTGTTGATCTAGTTGCTATTCTGGGCAAAGAGGTGACCAAAGAGGAAGTCAATGGTGCTATGAAAGCGGCTGCCAATGGTCCGATGAAGGGGATATTGGAATATTCCGATGAACCATTGGTATCGATAGATATTGTCGGCAATCCGCACAGTTCCATATTTGATTCGAAAATGACAATGGTGCAGGGTAGCTTTGTCAAAATCTTTTCGTGGTACGACAACGAATGGGGCTTCTCATGTCGAATGATTGATATGGTTAAAAAGATGTTGTAGATTATTAGGGCCCCCTTATAAGGGGGCTTTTTATTTTCGAGGTGTCTATTATGAATAAGCTGTTAATTACGGACATTGACTTCAAGGGCAAAACGGTTCTGGTCCGGGTCGATTTTAATGTGCCGCTTGATAAAAATCAAAATATCACTAACGACCGTCGTATAGTTGCCTCGCTTCCGACTGTAAAGAAAATTATTGGTGACGGAGGTCGGGCTGTCCTGTGCAGTCATCTGGGTCGACCCAAAGGCAAAGTTGTTCCGGAAATGTCATTAAAACCGGTTGCCGCAAGACTATCGGAGCTTCTTGGGCGGGAAGTGAAATTCGCCCCCGATTGTATTGGTGATGAAACCCTGAAGATGTCCAGATCGCTCCGGGATGGCGAGGTAATGCTTCTGGAAAATCTCCGTTATCACAAGGAAGAAACCGATAATGATCCATCATTTGCCGAAGAACTCGCCAAACATGGCGAGTTGTACGTTAATGATGCATTTGGTACCGCTCACCGCGCGCACGCCTCGACCGAGGGTGTTACAAAATATATTGAAACCTGTGCCGGTGGCTATTTGATGGAAAAAGAAATTGAATATCTCGATGCCGCCCTGGCCGATCCCAAAAGACCGTTTGTGGCTGTATTGGGTGGTGCCAAGATTTCCGGCAAAATCGATGTTATCGAAAATCTGCTGGATAAGGTCGATGCTATTTTGGTTGGCGGCGGAATGATATTCACATTTTTTAAGGCGATGGGAAAAAATATCGGCGATTCGCTGCTTGAGGAAGATAAAGTCGATCTGGCTCGCGAGACGCTGGCTAAAGCGAAATCCAAAGGAGTTAAATTTTTATTGCCGGTTGATTGTCTGGTTGCCGATGAGGTTTCAGAGACAGCCAAAGTTGAAATCGTTCCGGCCGATAATATACCTGATGGATTAAAAGGGCTCGATATCGGACCGGAAACAATAAAACAATTTGGCGACGTTTTAAAAGGTGCCAAAACGGTTGTCTGGAACGGTCCGATGGGCGTTTTTGAGATTGAGCAATTCTCAAAAGGAACAATTGAAATTGCGAAACAGTTGGCCGATATAACTGCGCAAGGTGCTGTTACGATTGTTGGCGGGGGAGACTCGGCGGCGGCAATCAGTAAAGCCGGACTGGACGGCAAACTGAGTCATGTCTCTACCGGCGGTGGAGCTTCGCTGGAGTTTCTTGAGGGTAAAACACTGCCCGGTTTGGCGGCGCTATCGTCGGCCAAAATTAAGATCTAAAAAAGGGGTTGGAGTATGAGACAAATAATCATTGCCGGTAATTGGAAAATGAATAAAACCAATACCGAGGCGGTCGAGCTGATTCAGGGACTGCTGGAGTATGAGGAGGGCGGCGACGAAAAGGTTAGAATGATCGTCTGCCCGCCATTTACGGCTTTAAGTGATGTTTCCCGGGCGATTGAGGGAAGCAACATTTTTCTTGGGGCGCAAAATGTCTATTTTAAGGAATCGGGCGCTTATACAGGCGAAATTGCCCCCTCAATGCTATTGACAATTGGAGTAACCTATGTTATTTTAGGCCACTCGGAAAGGCGGATATATTTTTCCGAGACCGACCGAATTGTTAACGATAAGGTCAAGCTGGCTTTGAAAAGCGGCCTTATTCCGATAGTCTGTGTCGGTGAGAAACTTGAGATGCGTGAAAGCGGAAAAACCGAGGAGGTTGTCGGAAGCCATATTGATGATTCGCTGGCCGGATTAAGCAGTAATGAAATAGAAAAAGTCGTCATTGCCTATGAACCTGTCTGGGCGATTGGCACCGGAAAAACAGCGTCACCCGAAATGGCCCAGGATGTGCATCGGTTTATAAGAGATAGGCTAAGAAATAAATTTGGCGATGTTGCCGATGAGGTTTCGATTCTTTACGGTGGCTCGATGAAAGGTTCCAATGCCGCTGAGCTGATAGCGAAATCCGATATCGATGGTGGTTTGATCGGCGGCGCCAGTTTAAAGGCCGAAGAATTTTTGAAGATAATAAATTCCGTATAGATTGAGGAGATAGAATTGTTTACGGTAATGTTAATATTCCATACGCTGGTTTGTATTCTGCTGGTTGTTGTTATTTTAATGCAGGCGGCAAAAGGTGAGGGGCTGGCTGGCGCCTTTGGCGGCGGCGGCGGTGGCGGTTTAGGCGGTGCTGTTTTTGGCGGTCGCGGGGCGGCCACATTCTTGTCCAAGGCTACCACTGTCCTGGCGGTTGTCTTTATGGTTAACTGCAGTATTCTGGCCTTTATGTCGAGTCGCATGACAGGCGGACAGGGCGAAGCGGCATCATCGATTGTTGTTGATGAAGCGCAAAGAGAAATGGAACGCCAGGCGGCCCAGCAACAGGCAATGCCTCCACCGGCCGATGGTTCCGAGGGCAGTCTCTTCCCGACCGAAGGAACGCCTA
>CBFCZE010000051.1:0-17778 GCA_965602655.1 uncultured bacterium | reverse complement strand
TTTATCACCGACAACAAAACAAATAAATATGACGAAATCATTTATTGTATTAATATTTAGAGCTATTTCGCAGTATATCTCATAATTTTAGCGGTTAATTTCAATTTTTTCTAAAAAATATCAAAAAATATCAAAAAATATGTCGAATATTTAGAAAAATATGTTGTATATTTATAACATTATGTTATATTATGCGTATAATTAAATAATGAGGTGTCATGAAAATAAGAAAAATATATAACAGAATTGCGGTTCTTCGCCAAGAACGCAGAATTTCAAGAAAAGATCTGGCGGATCAAATCGGGATTAATTTCCAGACGGTTGGGTATCTGGAGCGAGAAGAGTATAATCCAAGTTTGGACCTTGCCTTTCGGATTAGCGATTGTTTTGCTCTGCCGATTGATCTGATTTTTTCCACCAAACCGCTGAAACCATTAAGTCAGCAAATCCTGGATTATAAAAAAGAGAAAGGAGAATAGATATGAATGCTATTACCGCAAAATCGACCCGGTCGTCAAGAAGGTTGGGGGTTTTACTTAATTATAGTACACTTATTATTATGCTGATAGCTTTTATCAGTCTCGCCCGCCATAGTATTAATGTTTCAATAATTGCCATAGGGATTATAGCCGCTTTATTCTTTGTAATCAGCTTCATTAATTTGCATATTAAGACCAGACTTTGGAAATTTGTACATACCAAAATAGAAAATCTCGATGAAAGACAAATTCAGGTGACTCTCCAATCGTTACGGCACTCTTATACTGTTTTTTGTATCGTCTGCCTGTCTATTTTTTTGGTATATGAACTGCTGAAAGAACTGTTACCCGGCGGGATAGATCTGCCGCTGATACCGATAATTGCGGCTCTTATTTATCTGGCTCATACTCTTCCTTCTTCAATAATTGCCTGGACAGAGAAGGAAGTATAGTCAAAGGCAAAAAGTTACCTTTATTGCAGACTGTTTACATAGCGATATTCATCATACACAAATTACGGTTATTTGTATTCTTATAAATAGCTGTAATTCATCCGGTTACAAATCATATCCAACATTTTCGTATTCGGCATACGGCTTGCATTTGATTCTAAACAGAGATTAAATGGAGACTGAATATGGAACAGATTAGCCAGATATTTGCCGATGGATCTTACATACAGCTTACCGCGCTTCTGACCGGCGCTCTTTTCTTTGCTATGGTTGGAATCCGTGAAATGAGAAACGAAAGTATCTATGGATATCTGTTTGCGGCAATTGGCATCTTTTTCCTGGCTATTCATGCCATTTTGATACTGAATCTTGCCCCGTCCGGCTCACCTGTGAGTTATCTTAATTTCTGGGAATGGTTAATTGCGTTTTTTGCACCGGCGCTGATATCCCTTTATCTGGTTTTTGGCTTTTTTAATATGCTGATGTCAAAAGTAAGAACCGGCATGGTGAAAATCTTTTTTGGTCTGACCCTTCTCTGCTATCTGTTTATGCTGGGCGGCAACTGGCCGCTCGACGCTCGCGGCATAATAGTAATGATCTGGAGCGGACTCTGGTTTGATGTCGAATTAGGCCTCACCGGTTGAAGTATCAAATTCTATTCATATATCTTCTTCCATTTTCGATTTTGATTCTCCTTACTTTTTTATTATCATTGTCCAACTAAAAATGAATTTTCATTTAATACGGTGAAATTTTTCGCCGGGAGGATACAATGATAGACCCACGCAATGACAAGCTGGCCGACATTCTGGTAAATTATTCCTGTGCTGTTAAGAAAAACGATCTGGTGTATATTGCCATCAGAGGGATTTTGTCACTGGAACTGAGTAAAGCTATTATCCGTAAGGTAACCAGGGCGGGCGGAATTCCGTTCTGGTATTATAACGATGATTCACTAACCCGGCAGTTCCTGCTGACCAACACGGTTGAACAGATAAAAGAATTCGCCAAATTTCATCTTTCCATGACCAAAAGAACCGATTGTTATATCGGAATCTATGGTCCCGATAACTCTTTCGATCTGGCCGATATCCCGTCTAAAAAGATGGAAGCCTGGAAACTATTTTATTATAAACCGGTTATTGCCAATGTCATAACAAAAAAAACCCGTTGGGTGGCGATGCGTTTTCCCAGTAATGCCATGGCCCAATTGGCCCAGCAGCCGCAGGAGATATTTGAGAGATTTTACTACGATGTCTGCTGTATAAACTACGCCAAAATGTCAAAGGCGCTTAATCCTCTGGTTAAATTGATGCAGAAAACTGATAAGGTCCATATCAAAAGCAAAGAGACCGATTTGATCTTTTCCATAAAAAATATTCCGGTCATAAAATGTGCCGGAAAATTCAATATACCCGATGGTGAAGTGTTCACGGCCCCGGTGAAAAACTCGGTAAACGGGATTATTACTTTTAACGCACCATCGCTGTATGAAAGCAATGTCTATGAAAACATTCGGTTTGAGTTTAAGAATGGCAAAATAATAAAAGCGACCTGCAACAATAATTCAAAAAAACTGAATCATATTCTTGATACCGATGCCGGCGCCCGCTATGTGGGTGAATTTGCGCTCGGTGTTAATCCGATGATTCAGGAGCCGATGAAAGATACACTCTTCGATGAAAAAATCGACGGCTCGTTTCATTTTACGCCCGGCCGCTGCTATGATGAGGCCTCCAACGGAAACAAATCGGCGATTCACTGGGATCTGGTGCAGATCCAGCGCAAGGAATACGGCGGTGGTGAAATATGGTTTGACAACAAACTGATTCGTAAAGACGGCAAATTTGTTATCCCGCAGCTAAAAGGCAAACTGACAAAAAAAGCCCTGGGTGGATGATTATTTATCAAGGAATTTTTTATTGCATCTGATACTTTTATTTGTAGCTTATATTAAAGACTAATCATAGGTATAAGGAAAGGAACCATTATGGGGAAAAGGATTTTATCCGGATGGTTGTTTCTTGTTGTGCTTGTAGGTTTTCTTGTTTTGACCTACTCACCGATTTCGGCGGCGGAATTTACCGCAACATTAAACGATCATGAAGGTGACAATGTTAAAACTTCAACAATTACTCTAAAAGGCTCTTTTTATAGAATGGACCTGGAGGAATCTGGTGAAAAAATATCTGTAATTGTTGACCAAACGGCCGGTTTTACAAATGTTCTTCTACATTCCGAAAAAACATTTATGAAAATGAAAAGTCAGGATCCGCAGAGCCTGATGAATGATCCGTTCCAGGCCACAATATATATGGCAGATAATGGTGAAAGCAAACCGGCTGGAACCGAAACAATCAATGGTCTGGTATGCGATAAGTCTGTTATAACTATGTCCGGGCAGGATGTAGCAACAAAATGGGTTTCTCAAAAATATAATTTCCCGGTAAAAATCGAACAGATGATGGCGGAAAACAAATTTATCGAAATTACCGATATTGTTGAAGGCCCGATTGATGATGCTTTATTTCAGTTACCCGAAGATTACACCAAATGGATTGATCCGGATGACTTGCCGGTCGAAATACCGGAGTGGGCCAAAGAGCTTTCATCACAGCCAACTAAGACACCTCCTTTTGAAATGGATATGGCCGCCGGTCAGATAATTAGAATGCCAGTAACGGTCGGACAGTCGATTTGGGTTAAAGGAAATAGTCTCGATGAATCTGAAGCGATCGCCAAAGCAATTCCATTTAAGGATGGCCGCCCCAATAAAAAACCTTCATGGTATAACAACTTTGCCATGCAAGGAACAATATGCACCCGAAGCGCCGAGACATCGCTAGAGGCCGACGAAATTGTACTTTATGTTTTTGAAGGCAATGTCCATGTCATCACCAAATTTTTCCCGATGAAAGAAGAAACGGTTAAGGAAGGCGACGAATATCGATTTCTGTCGGAATCATACGACCACGTTGAAACCAGATTTGTCAATGCTTTTGACGGCGAATCCGAATGTGCTGTTTCATTCTTTAAAGATGGGGTCGATGTCAGTGAGGGTGACGCCAAATATCGCACCTTTAACATTGAAGAAAAGGGTGAAAATCATCGTAGTACATTTAGCGTTGACAGCGGAAAAGAGGTTGTCGTCAAGGTAACAAAAGGTGAGATGATTATAAAAATGGGTCAGTACGATTCATTCAAATTTTAATAAGAAATTTACATGATTAAAAAGATTAGTCTGTCAGACAAATTCAAATTGTTCGATGATATTTATGTGCCGAAAATAGTCGGTGAGCTGAATGGACAGTACGTCAAGGTGGTTAAGTGTCTGGGAGAATATGTCTGGCACAGCCATAAAACTGAAGACGAAATGTTTTTGGTCATTGAAGGAAGGCTGAAAATACTCCTTCGCGACAAAGAAATAGAATTAAAAAAGAATGAATTCTGTATTATACCTCAAGGAGTTGAACATAAACCGGTGGCGGAAAAATTATGCCAAATTATGATTATTGAACCGGCCTCGACTCGGAATACCGGCCAGATCCGGCATAAGTACACAATTGAGGCAAAAAATTTAGACAGGATTTAAAAAACCGGTTTTGTTATCAATACATTCTTTATTCGTGTGGCCAAAACGGGTTTTTGTGAAATTTTGCCGCCTTTGGTTTATTTAAATCGAATGATTCAAAATTAAATACTTTGGTGTAATCAATCCAGCCCAGATCATCCCTGATTCCATCAGCCGGTTTTAACTGATCCAACCAATACGCATTATCGTTTCGATGACAGATAAAAAACCGATTTTCATTTCGACTATGCTTGGCGCGATGATATTTCAAGTAAATAAACCGGTTGTCAATTCCGGCAATTTCAACTTTGCCGGATTCATGCGACATAACATATCTGATTCGCTTGGCAAGCCCGGAACACTTTAGCTTCGCTTTCTCAATATTAAAATATGCTTCCACAATAGGGACGACAAACGGTCCGTTACCGGCGGTGGGACGGCTCTGAAAAACATAATATTGCGGGACACCAATATAGGAAAGCTCGTTCCAGAGTCTGGACATAACATCCGGGTCGTCGGATATTCCCCGGATAATAGGATTCTGATTGGCACAAATGACACCGGTCTTCTGAATCTTAAATATTGCTTCGCGGCTGTAATCAGTAAATTCATTAGGATGATCAAAATGACACATCAGATAAATCCGTTTGTCACGGGATGAATATTTCCGAAACATTTTCAAAAGAGATGGATCATCCAAAATTCTAAACGGATTGTAGGCAGGAATTTTTGAACCGATTCTGATTATTCCAATATGTTCTATCTTCTGCAATTCGGATATTATTTTTTCCAGTCGTCTGGTTGATAACATCAACGGGTCGCCGCCCGTGATAAGAACATTATTAATCTCCGGATGTTTTCTGATATAATCAAGTCCGATCGAAATATCATGACTTGTCTCTTTATTTCCGGGAATAAAGAGTCTTTTGCGAAAACAGTACCGGCAATAGCCGGCGCAGTTTTCATTGACAAGCAATAGTACTGTTGATGCGTACTTATGCTGAACACCGGTAACAATTGTATTTGACTTTTCATTGGAGGCATCCAACCATCCCCAATCTATTAACTCATGCTTATTTGGAATAATAAGCCGTTTGATGGGATCGTCAGGATCTTTCCAATTAATAAGACTCAAATAATAATTGTTGGCAAAAAATGGATACTTATCTGTTACTTTTGGCAAATTTATACGCTGACTCTTGGATAATTGAGCAATTTTATCAATATCTGATAAATATTTTATTCCTTTTTGCCGAAGGCCGGTATTTATGGCAGTTTTATCCGACATAGAAGCCTCCTTTCCATGGCCAATTATAGCTCTTTAACCTCCAATTGATTCTTAACTTTAACCGATTCAAGCGGTTAAATTGCGTCCCGTAAGAGCTTAGATTTATATCAGGAACCTTCGCTACAAAATCCAATTTTCGAAGGCCCCGCATTGATTTTAGATTCAATCCAAACAAATGCATCAAACTAGCAGCATTTATAATATACAAAATTTTCTTTTAAAAGTCAAGTGTCATTTCATAATCGCCTAAGCCCTTGACAAAAGCGGTTTTTTTTAGATATTTCTATTTAGCACAAGCTTTCTTAATAAACATCCAACTGAGAACATAGATAAGAATATGTGCTTCTCAAGCTTCTGTCTTTAATGGACTTACCAAAATCCGGCTAGTTAACTGTGCAATAAAATGACATTTATTAAAATATATTAGATATATCCGCTGCAAATTGATGATAAATCTTCCCGGCGTCGATAATATGATAAGATGTTATTCTAATTATCCGAACGATAATTGGCGATTTCAATCGTAATCTTAAAGCGGAGGTTATTATGTACGAAACTGCTTACGCCGGCGATTCAGGTGGAGGGTATATCCTGTTTTTATGGATTGCTCTTTACTTCTATTTTGCCTTTGCGCAATACAAAATTGCACAGAAAGTCGGACACGAGTCCGCATGGTGGGCCTGGATTCCGGTTCTAAACCTTTTCCAGCAGGTTCAAATGGCCGGGAAAGAATGGTACTGGTTTATACTTTGTCTGGTACCGCTGGTAAATATCTTTGCCTTTGCCGCCATCTGGATGGCTATTGCCCAGAGGTGCTATAAATCAGCGGCCTGGGGAATTATGGCGATTGTTCCGTTCCTTAACTTAATTGCATGGGGTTATCTGGCTTTCAGCGGCAGTGAAGCGACACCTCCGGCTCATCATGAGCCTGCTCCCCACGAGCACGAACCGGTCGGATAAAAACAGTATCAACTGTAAATACACGTCGTAACCGCCGGGAAAACGGATTTTCCAGTCAAGACCCGGCGGTTCTTTTATTAATTTTATATCTATTTTTATTTTAATATTGACTCCTCATACAAGACCGGCTATAATAGTAAAAACGATGCGGTGCTGTCAATAACAGACAGAGAATAGGAAAGACGGTGAGATTCCGTCACAGCCCCGCTACTGTGATAGCTACTTTCCGGGTATTATACCACTGGCTCTAAAAGGCCGGGAAGGCGCCTGCGAAAGGTTTGATGCTTAAGTCAGTAGGCCTGCCGTATCATTATCAATCGGTTGTTGTCGTCAGCGAGGGCTGGACGGAACAATTTGGCTTCGCCGCCGGCAACAGGAGAAAGTTGCTGTGTGGCAGTTTTTGTATCGGGCAATCAGAATAATTTTCCGGCCAAATGAAATTAATCTGAAATCAATCGGTTCGGCTCTGATTTATGTAATTCTTATTACATCAATGAGTTATGCTCAGTCAAATTCCAGTCTCGACGGCCAGATATTTGATAAAAATGACGGCTCGGCTATACAAAATGCAACTATCGAAATTATCGATCTTGGTATAAAAGCAAAATCGAACAACCTTGGCTCTTTTACTTTCGAACATATTCCACCCGATTTGTATTCGATAAAAATTACTGCGGTCGGATATGATGATACCACTTTGAATCATCTCGATGTCAAACCTGATATAACCCGTCGTATTGTAATAAGAATATCCGAAAAGATCTACGAGCTGGGAAAAATTGTTGTCCAAAGCAAAAAATCGGAAATCACCAGCGACCGCATGACGGTGATTTCCCGAAACGAAATACAACAAAGCCATATCAGAGACCTTTCGAAAATTCTGGAAACGATTGAGGGCGTATCGATCCAAAAAGCAGGCCCGTCAGGCGAATCACAGATTAGAATCCGCGGCTGCGATCCGGGACATGTTCTGGTTTTGATTGACGGACAAAAGCTAAACCCATCCGGGAGCGGTACCGCCGACCTGAGCGGAATCCCGGTCGATATGATTGAACGAATAGAACTTCAGAAGGGCGGTGCCTCGACCGAATTCGGTCCTGATGCACTGGGCGGCGCCATAAATATTATTACCCGCCCGGCTAAACTGTTTGAAAATGTATCATTTGGAGCCCGGGAAGGTTTTGGAGATTGGAACACAAAAACCACTGAACTTAATATTTCCAATCCGATTAGTATAAAAAACTTTTCCAGCCGATACTGTTATCTGGCTAAACAATCAGACGGCGATTTTGATTTCAATTATTCTGTTTCCGGCACTAACAGTACAGGCCCTGAATATTCTGGCACAAGATTAAACAACTTATCTAAATCGGAGAATTATTTTATATCCGGGATTTATAAACCATCTGAAAAAATGGCGATCAATTACTCAGGGCGATACTTTGATTCGGAACATGGCCTTCCAGACCGTGCTACCCGGCAAAATGAGACGGCCATGATGTCAGACCGGCGTAAATTGTTTACGTCAGCTTTAAATTATAAAATATCCAACAAACATAAATTTGATATTGAATTTGGTTACTCGCAATTTTATCAACATTTTCTTGATATCGACAGCACGCATCCATTAAGATATGACAGCAAATTCGTCAATGATATATATACAATAACACATAATCAAAGTTATTCGTTTCTCAATGGAAATTTGAGCTATTATTCAATTATGTACCGCAATGAAGAATTAAATCAGACAGATAATCTGCGCCCGTTAATGAGTATGGGCAGGACATCAAGGAATAATCTTTCGGCTCAAATGTCTGTTGCTCAAAAAGCAGATATTTCAAAATATAAACTCTTTGATATTATCAGTTTTGATGCTGCCGTTCGTTTTGATCTGTCTCAAACAAAAAAAGACTCAACATCTTATGCCGACACAGTTAAATCAAATAGTACAAAACAGATTTCGCCAAAACTCGGTATCGCGCTATCAAAAGGTGAAAATATTTCTTATATCATTAGAGCCAGCTATGGAAAATCTTTCCGACTACCAACTTTAAACGCTCTATTTTGGAAAGGTAATGTCCGTTCCAGCGGTAATCCCGGTCTTAAACCTGAAAAATCAGAACATTCAGAAGCTGGAATTGAGCTAAAATTTGTTTTTGATAACATATCAATTTCGGGTGGTTTAACATATTTTCATTCATTTGTTCGGGATTTGGTCGTCTGGTCCCCAGACGCGCAAGGTGCTTGGAAACCAAAAAATTTGGCTCTATCTCAAACTACCGGACATGAAGATTTTGTCCATATAAACTTATTTGATGATAAAATCAAATTATCATATCAAAACAGTATCTCAACTGCTTTAAATAAAACCGGGGAACATAATAGCTATGGTAAAATGCTAAACTTTGCTCCGCAGTACATCACAACTATTTCAGCTCGGCTCAATATCTCTTCACTGTACTGTTCTTATGCGGTTCGTCTGGTTGATCAAGCATTCCTTAATGAAGCTAATACCCGCCACTATGAAAGCTACCGCCTCGATGATATTCATTTTGGCTTAAATCATAATCTAACAGATAGTTGGCAGATATCAATGTCGGCCAAAATAGAAAATATTTTTAATACAAACTATAAACTGATGACCCATTACCCCATGCCGGGACGTCACGGGAGCATATTTATCGGCCTTAATTACAATACGGAAAAGGAAAACAAGTAATGCACAGAATCATCAAAACAATCCTATTTGTTATTTTTATACCGACCTTAGCTTTTTCGGCAGATAAAATCGCCTACATCCTTAACTCCACCGGAGAAACCCTGACAAAAATCAATATGACAACCGGTGTAGTGACCAATGATATTGTTACAATCGGTTCCGATGTTCAGTCATTCCCCAACCAGATTGTCGTCCGGGATAGTCTGGCTTATGTTATCGCCTCCGGCACCGATGAACTGCAGATTATAAATCTAAAATCCGAAACAACTGTTGATTATATCAACACCGGTGCCTTTTCAAACCCATACTGGATGGCTTTTTATGATTCTCAATATGTTTTTGTTACCCTGATGCTGACAAACGAGGTGGCCAAAATTGATGTTTTAAGCGGCCTTGTTGTCGATGAAATAACCACCGGGATCAGTCCGTCGGGGATAGTTATTTTTAATCATAAGGCTTTTGTCGTTTGCAGCGGATATGATTTTGATACCTATACATTCAATCCGAGTACACTCGGTATATATGATCTAAGCGACAACTCATTGGTCGATGAAATCGATGTAGGACTTAATGCCCAGTATGCCGCGGTTGACAATTCCGGCAATATTCATGTCGTTGCCACCGGCAACTATTACGATATCAACGGAGAAGTATATATTATAAACGGAGATTCCCACGAAATAATAAGCAATTTCCCGGTCGGTGGTTCGCCCGGACAAATCAATATCGGACCGGATAATGTTGCCTATATTGCCGCCGCCGGCTGGTCTATGGCAGGTTATATTTTTTCTTATAATGCATCAACCGGTGAAGTATATCATAATAGTGAAAACCCGATTGAGGTTGACCTGAACTGTATGGCAGCAGTACCGTTTCAGGACAGTACTATCTTCTCTGCAAGTTTCAGTACCGATTATATAAATGTTATAGATTCGGCCGGGAATAATCATGTAAATTATGCAATCGGGGACGGGCCGGTTCATCTTGATTTTAATTATATTCCCGGTGACGCCAACGGTGATTTTGATTTGAACATTCTGGATGTTATTTATATCATTAACTGGAAATATAAGGACGGCCCTCAGACTATCACGGCCCGCTGGCGGGCCGATGTTAACGCCGATTTGAATTATAATATTCTCGATATTGTTTATTTAATTAATTATAAGTATAAGGATGGACCCCGGCCAAAAATCGGTTCGACCTGGCTGTTTTAAAGACCAGACTTCATAACAAAAAACTTGCTTAGAAAACTGCCGATTCCGTATCTTTGTTAAAACCTTAACCAAATATGGAACAGAATGGTGCCATTGAGCACGATTATAAAATCGATCATTACCGAAATGAATGAGCTGGATAAAATCACAGCACGGATTCGGGAGATTACCGGTTGGAAATATCCCTCCCAAACTTTATGATATGCTTTTGCACTTTACAATTCGACCTAAAGCGTACTATGAAACTATTGATCAACTTCTGGATGATTATTATATAATGCTGGAAAAGGAATTCCCTAAGGGACGACCCGAAAAGAGTTAATTATATGTTTATTAATATATCAAGCGATTGGCGGGAGATAAGAAATGAGAACTATTATAATCGGTGGCGGTAAAGGATGCCGGGCCATTATCAACCTGGCTCTTGGCTCGTTTCTTAAAGAATTAACACTTGATATTATCTGCGTGGTTGATATCGATCCAAACGCCCGGGGAATAACTTACGCACGGGGAAAAGGCATAAATACCAGCACCGACATGTATGGGACGGTTCTGAAGACCAAAGATATTGAACTTATAATTGAATTGACCGGAGACGATAATGTCCTAAGAGAAATTCAGGGAATGATGAAGCCCGGAACCAAATTAATTGATCATACATTTGCCCATATTTTCTGGGATCTGGTAAATGCCCGTGAAGAACGGCAGCGCCAGTTGCAGGAAATAGAGAGCGCCGAGCGCCGGTTTAAAAGTTTTATTGACTCGGCCGATGATTGGATTTCGATAAAAGACAATATGGGAAGGTATGTAATAGTAAATCCGGTCGTGGCCAATGCCTTTAATCGTAAGGTTGAAGATTTTATCGGAAAAACTGTAGAAGAAGTCCTGCCACCGGATCTGGCCCGAATGATTAAAATGCATGATCAACAGGTGACCGAAACCAAACGCCATCTTGCCTGGGACGAAATTGTTCTAGTGGACGGTGTCGAGCATCATTTTCAGGCTAAACGCTTTCCGCTAACCGACTTTGAGGGTTCTGTAACCGGAACATGCACCATCATGCGAGACGTCAGCTCCGAAAAAGAGTTACGCGATCAATTGGTCCAAGCCGTTAAATTGGCCGCCGTCGGTCAGCTTGCCGCCGGTGTGGCTCATGAAATAAATAACCCATTGACCGGCATTTTAGCCTTTGCTGAGGACATGAAGGACGATCTGTCTTTTGATGACCCGCATTTTGAGGATGTCAAAGTTATTATCAGAGAAACCCTGCGGTGTCGCGATATAGTTAGAAACCTGCTTGATTTTGCCCGTCAGGAAGCACCCAAACTTGAGAATGTCAATCCCAATGACGTCATCGATCAGTCCCTGTCGCTTATTGAGAAACTTCCGCAATTCAGAAATGTTAGTATCTCAAAAAATATAAAAACCGATATCCCGCATATTCAGGGCGATCCTCAGCAGCTTCAACAGGTAATCCTGAATCTGATGCTTAACGCGGTCGAGGCAATGGACGGAAAAGGATCGATTGTACTTACCACCGAATATGATCGTCGGCACGACCGATGCGTCATTTCGGTTGAAGATGACGGACCCGGTATTCCGGAAAATCTGATTGATAAAATTTATGAGCCTTTTTTCTCAACTAAAGGTACCAATGGATTGGGATTGGCGATCAGCTGGGGAATTGTCGAGCGGCATCATGGAACAATCGAGATAGATATGGCTGATAACGAAGGAGCTATATTCAGAGTCCTCCTCCCGGCAACATATTTAAAAAAGAAAAAATGACGGCAAAAAATATATGAAATATAATAGAGATACTGTAGTTTAATTTCCGGAGAGATAAGTTATGAGTAAAAAAATAAATATTTTGGTAGTTGATGATGAACGGATAGTTCTTGACAGTATCAAAAAACTACTTCGAAATGAAGAATATTCTATCTATACCGTTTTTTCGGTGAAGAATGCCCTGGAAGAAATTAAAAAAACTAAAATTGATGTGATTTTGACCGATCTGATGATGCCTGATATTGACGGTTTGGAATTTATGCAAATGATTAAAAAAAATTATCCAAAAACGCCGGTAATTATGGTAACCGGTTATGCCACAATTAATTCCGCCTTGCAGGCGACACAATTGGGCGCCTTTGATTATATTGCCAAACCGTTTTCGAAAAAGGAACTTTTGGGAGTGTTAAGGCGAGCCACCGAACTTGTGAGGAGTAAAGGTGAAATTGTGGGCAGTGCTGATGGTCCAACACCACTGAAAACCGATACGATAAAGGCGGTCGGTGATAATTCATGGGTGATGCTTGAGGATAACGGCAACCTGCGTCTTGGTGTCGAGCGATCCTTTCTGCGTCCGATTGGAAAAATTCAGTCAATATATCTGCCGGCCGAAGGCGATGAACTTCGGCAGGGCGGTGCCTATCTTCAAATTTTCTCGACTGATATGCGGGCACATGCAGTTATGTCACCATTTTCAGGGACAGTAGCAGAGGTAAATCAGAATGTTTTAGATGATCCCAACTCGGCCTTGCAGGATCCATATGGTGAAGGCTGGCTGGTGCGGCTGAAACCATCCCGCTTAGACGCCGAACGAGAATTATTGGATCTTTAGTTGCCAGTATTCTGATCCGCCAATATTAAATCGTGAAACTTCGCGGCGATTTCGTTTTTAGGGTTAAGTCTAAGGCACTCCTCAATGGCGCCCCGGGCTTCCTCCAAATTTCCGAGCATATAATAATTTATAGCCAACTCATAAAAAACCCATTCCGAATAAGGACCAAGTTTTTTAGCTGTCTGAAGAACATCCAAAGCCATAGAATATTCTTCCATTGTCCTGAAAGTAAAAGCGAGAAAAAGATAGGATCTATATTCCGATGGTTTATTGGTTATTGCACGACGGTAACAATCAATTGCTTTATTATAATCCCCCATTTTTGAATAAGTATTTCCCATATTATGAATGGCGGGAATGTAATTCGAATCCGCCTCAATAGCTAATTCATAATGTTCTATTGCTCCCTGAAAATCATTTATTTTCTTACGGGCATTTCCCAGAATGTATTGCTTTGCCGCTTCCTCCTGATTTTGACCATAACCTATTAACGAATGATTACTTTCGGCCAACAGAACCACAGCGGGAATCAAATAAAATATTAATCTTTTCCAGTTTTTTTCCTTTACATACCGAAAAATATAATACCCGCCATAGATCGCCAGCAGTATCAAAAGCGGTAAGAACGGCTGACGAAAACGGGCACAAACAAAAAAGGTCAGAAGTGATAGGGCATAGGAAAACAAAACCAGATACAAAACAAGAAACCGCCTCCAGTTTTTTAGAGATACGATAAAACCGATAAATGCCAGTGGTATAACCAGCCCATAGGGGAAAAAGATGCCGGCATTAAACAATAAAGGTTTTGTGATCGGCGCAAATGAACGAATTTGATAAATGCCCTGATTGTTTGGAATTTCATAACCATTTATGATTAAGCGAAGTTTCTTGAAAATCAGCTTGGCGAATACCCCGGGATTTTCCAAAATCTCTTCCACGCCGCGAGCAAACCAGTAGTCGGAAACTTCCGATTTTTTGAGTCTTCGACCGTGGCTTTTTTCGGCAATACTAATCTGTTCCCGGTATCCTCCCGTCCAGGAAATATCTATTCCGGGAACCGTGGCCGACCAGCCGTTTGATTTATGGTTATTGCCAATAAAAAAATTATAGCCCCCCTGCCAGGAAATAAGAACAAAGTCCTTTGAAATCACATAATTACGAATCGTAATCGGAGCGATAACCGTGAGGCATGCCAGTCCAAGCAATAGATAATTGAGTATTGCCTTCCTGTATCCGATTCGAGGTTTTAATACAAGCCAGACCCAGACTGACAGAAACAAACCCAAAAGTAAAATATTAGGGCGTGCCAGTGCCGCCAGGCCAAGCAATGCACCGGCCGTTAAAAATGAAATAGCGGTCGGTTTTTCCTGGCATCTATACAATAACAGTACTAGCAACGTGGTCAGCAATATCATCATGGATGTTATCAGCAAGGAGGCATCAAAGTACAAAAATGTGGGGTAAAAAACCGCCGCGGCCGCGGAAATATAGGCAACAGATTTGGCTTGCCTGAATATTTTTAGGCCCAGAAGTAAAATCAGAACCGGAAGAAGCGATCCCAATATTATACCGATAAATCGCAACCGGTAGATTGAATCCCCCGTCAGATTCGAAATAAAAGCCAAATAATAAGGATACAGCGGTGCCCGAAAATACGGTTCATCGGGCAATCCTTCCGGTGAGTTAATCTGCCTGACCAGATCCAGATGATACTTCTCATCCATAATCGGCTGCTCAAAAGTCGGCAGCGACTGCAACTGGTTTAGAAAAACGAGCCTGACAATAAATGAAATAACAAAAATGCCAAACACTATCAGAAATAGACGATTTTTGTATACCGACAATTTCCTGATTATATTCATATTAATAATATAAATTGTTGCCTGTTACTTGGAAAGAGGATAATGGCACAAAATTCCGAAAGCCGGCTGGTGCGATTAAAACCATCCCGCTTCGACACCGAACGGGAGTTCCTGGGATTGTAAAAAATTGTTCTACAGAGTATCACCGCAAAAGTAACGAAAATATTCTGCATATTCCCAAAACATATCGTCGGCCTCATCCCACCATTCCGGAGGAGTTTCGGTTGTTTGCGGATTCCAATCACCTATATATATCATTGTGTCTTCAGATTGCTTAAAATAGAAATAATGACTATAAGGACATCCGGCTGGACAATCACCCCAGGCATTTCTAATTAAAAAATTTAATAGGCCATTATTTAGGGTAATATATTTTTTTGGTCTGTCTCCAGCCTGTATTCCACCGGCAGAAACACGCTTGACGCCTGGCAAAGAAATATATTTTTCACATAATAGTGATGGATTCAACCGTTTCTCAAAAGATAACAAGGCAACAAAGAATCCATCAAAATCCATTGTATCGATTCTATTTACTGAATAATAAAGATTCAATGAATCCCAATTGTGATATTCTCCTTCTCGAATTTCTATTTTTGCTGAATCAGTAAACAATATTTCTAAACTGCTATTATATGTTGGGTAATAAAATGATATACTTACTTCAGGAACCGAACTAGCGTAAAACTCCTGAAGTTGATTCAGTCCATGCAAAACCTTGTTATACATAGAATCAGGAGCCACCATCTCGTCTGACAAATATAGCGCCGCCCACTCAGCCTCGGCAATATCTCTCGGCGTTAGATCAAGCGGGTTTATAGTTACTTTGGAGGATGAACTGTTTCTTTCGCAAGAAAACGCAAAAAATAGAATAAATGCAAAAATAAATATTATACTGAAATTGATTATTTTCATTCTTGCCTCATAACAATCTTATGCCATTCCAGATTGCTCTAAATCGGATCGCTTGGATAAAACCTATATGTTTCAAAAGCAACTTTTGCCTCATCCCACCATTCGGGCGGCGATAGAGGGTAGCTGAATTCCCAATCACCAATATAATCTATATCACCTGATTTCATTTTAAAATAATAATAGTGACTCATGATACAACCCGCCGGACAGTCCCCCCAAGCATTTCTTACCAAAAAGGTTAAATTTCCGGTGCTGTCAATCCAGGGATAAGTACATGGCCAATCACCAACATATCCTCCCGCACTTGCCCAAATTACACCCGGTAGTTTTTCATATAAATCACAGAGTCTGTAAGTATTTAGTCTTCCCTCAAAAGATATTGTAACATAAAATATAAAGGAGTTACCATAAGACCAATCACTGGTATCAATTTGAAAAGAACGATAATATGCATTTAGCGAATCCCAGGCATCATAGATGCCCGAGCGAATTAGCCCGGCGGCTAAGGAATCTATACCCATCAATATTCCATTTGTGCCAGTAGGAAATTTAAAGGGAATATTTACTTCTGGAATTGAATCGGCATATTTTCCCCTTAATAAATTGAACCCTTTTAAAACCTTTTCATATAAATCCTGTGGCGCTACAATCTCATTGGACAACCACAACGCCGCCTCTTCAGCCTCGGCATTTTCTCTCGGTGTTAAATCGAGCGGATTAATTTCTTCGTCAGGCGGACTAAATCCCGGATCAGGTTCAGTCGTGCGGCGCTTTTCGCACGCTACTGCTAATAAGACAACCAGTATTAGCAAAACAACAGATACGTAATTAAATTTTTTCATAAAATTTCCCTCCTCCTCTTATTTTAAAGACGGGCGGAAATAATTATTGTTCAACACTGATTATAAAATAAATATAACGGATTTATCAGTCCAGACAAGTTCTTATTTATTTATAAGCCTTGCCAATCTGCGCCAGACTTTTATATCCCAATACCGATTGGCCGCCCGGCTGGTTGATGGCGCCACAAACAGTCTTGTTTTTCCGATTGATTCGTCCTGCAGACCGTAATCCACTTTTTTACCAAAATATTCCTGTGCCGCCCGCTTGCCGTTGAAACAGAGGATCTTGGGTTGATGTTTTTTGATTCTATCGAAAAGCGCATTTCTATTTTTTTCTCTAAATACAATACGGTTATCCATCCCTGATTGGTCCTTCACCAGATCAGTCAGACCGATACCATAGTCAGGCAATTTATAAAATTCAGACGGCAGAAGTATTCTGTCGGTCAGCTTTATGTCGAACAATGTCTTCCAAAATTTATTGCCCGGGCCGGCATAGTACTGTCTTTTTTGGGCCGATACAGTGCCTGCCGCCGTCCCGCAGAAAACGACCTTAAGATTATTCCGAAGTAGTTCCGGCAATTTTTCTTTTTTTGCCAATCTATCCCCACTCCATATTTTCGAGGGCGATTCGGAGCTGTCCGGCGGTTCTGAATTTTTTGCGGATCAGGCCGTGTTTGCGACCCATGACAATCTGTCTGATTTCTTTTCCTGCCTTATGATAACCATCGGCGTCGCCGATCATCTCATACAATAAGGTTATCATATCATAAATATCATACTGAATCTTTGTACGGTTTGATCGCCCCAGATCAAAAAAATCAAGCAGCCGAACATCAAAACCCAACCCGCG
>CBFCZE010000050.1:0-18613 GCA_965602655.1 uncultured bacterium | reverse complement strand
GGTAAAAGATTGTATGAAGGATATACCTTATGGTCGAGATGGAACCTGCAGATTTCAAAAGGTCTGTCGTTCCGTTTGGTCGGTCAGTACGATGACTTCAGGAAAAGTTACGATCTGGATCCGCTGTTGACTTATCGTTTGAATCCATTTTCGATATTTTATATTGGCTCATCTTTTGATTATGGGAATTTTAATACCTTTAATGATGAAGAAAAAGAAATCGTAAACGGAAGTTCTACCCGTCTGGCTTCAAGGCAGTTCTTTATGAAACTGCAATATTTGTTCCAGATATAATTTTAGATTAGAAAGATTATGATATTAATGGGTGGTACATAATTGTATCACCCATTTTTATGGTCAATATTTATATGATAGTATAAATATAAATACCAGGGGGGGGATTTTCCAGATTGTGCTGATTTGGAGATTGTTGTCGAGGAAAGATTAAAAGAGGCCGAGAGGGTTGGATAGATAACGTCTCCTCACAACTTAGTTTATAATTTCATATTCCTTTTATGGATGTAATTCCTCGTGCAAAAAGGTTCTTATTCGCATATGGGATCCGATCCATTCTTATACTTATAATTTATCAGATAAACAATATCGAGGATATTAATATTCCCATCACTATTAATGTCGGAATGAAAAAGCGATGCCGGCTCATGTCCATTTTTATATTTATAATTAATCAGAAATACTATATCCAGAATATTTATTTCTTTATCCCCATCACTGTCGCCGCATATAAATGGAAGCTTCCAGATTCGGACGTTGTGGTCCCAGCCAGCCGAGGCAATCATAGTTCCGGCAGGATTGAAGGCACCGCGAATTATCGGATTGATATGTCCCTCCAATCGCCGAAGGGGCTCACCGCTCGCCGTCTCCCTTATAACCACGGAGCCATCATGACCGCAGGTAAGCAACAGTTCTCCATTTGGGCTGAAATTGACGCAGTTCACCCAATTCTGTCCGCCATTCTGAATCCAAATTAAATCGCCGGAGGCAACGTCCCACATTCGAATGGTTGCATCATCCGCACTCGAGGCCACCATATTGCCGTCCGGACTGAATTTCACATAACCGATATTTTGAGTATGTCCTTCAAGAATTAGCCCGGGCTCACCTGTTTCAGTATTCCAAAGACGGACAGTTTGATCGATGCCGGATGAAGCAAGCAGATTTTGATTGGGATTAATATCTACGGAAAGTACCGCTTCAGTATGACCGGCCAAAGTGTTAATTAATTCACCCGTTGATGGATTCCATAATTTCACATCGCCGTCAAGGCCCCCTGATGCAAGAATTCCCGAGCTTTCTTGAAAATCCAAGCTCCAACATCCTTCTGAATGACCTGGCAACATGCGCTCTACAGCCCAGGTCGAGGTATTCCAAAGCCGAATCGGCCCGATTGATCCATTGCTTCCTCCTGCGGCTAACAATGAACCATCCGCACTGAAAGCGAGGCCGACAACCCAGCCGCTGTAACCGCTGAGATTTTCGACCAAACTAAAGGTATTGACATCCCAAACAATGACGCGATTGGACTGGTCACAGGATGCCAGCAACTGACCATCAGGGCTGAAGATAACTGTCCAAACGCGATCTGAATGCCCTGTAAGTGTTTGTGATAATTCAACATATTGCGCATTTTCCAGCGTAATTTCATACTCTTCCGAATAGGCAAATGCAAAACTAAAGCTGAAAATGCTGATAAGAAAACCCAATAAACCCAACCAAGCTGTCAGATAGGTAACTTGCTTTAACATAGCCTCTCTTTCACAGTCTTGATATTTATTCCATAATATAGGTTGGCTGTAAAGTAAAAATCTTGCACGGAGAATCTAATAAAGCTAATATTTATACAAACGCGAAAAATAATTTCTGGCAAATCTTTTAAAATTGAGACATATTGATTGGTGAATTAAATCTGTCTCCGGAGATATATGACTGGCAAAAGAATTTGTAAAAATAAAAATACTGGGGGGGAGACTCGAACTCCCGGCCCTCAGATCCACAATCTGATGCTCTAACCAACTGAGCTACCCCAGCATTTTGACCGGTTGTATTTTATCTTATATTCGGAAAATTGTCAAGTTCTTTGAGGATAACCTGCCTTAATTAATAACCCAGTTCCAAAAGACCCTGTTTGATTCTTTGCAGGTATCTGCCGCCATTGGGGTGTTCGGGATTAATCTTCAATCCGGCATTGACATAAACCTGGGCCGAGTCGAATTCCTTTGCTTCTATATAAACGAAAGCTACATTGAAATAACAGGCGGCGTCATTTGGATTTAATTTTATTGACATTTTATGCGCCGCCAATGCCTGATTGAGAGAATCCATTAAAATATATGTATTTCCAATATACGAATAAGTATTATATCGAGTCGGCTCAAGGCGGCGAGCCTGTTGAAGAAGTTCCAGGGCTTTTACAGGCTGGTTCAGCTTTTTATATGAAGCCCCGCATAAAATATAAAGATCAACCATGCGATCATCTTTCTCCAATCCCATGGTGGCACTCTTTATGGCCTTATCATAATTATTCAGTTTATATTCCAATTGAGTAATTTTTTTGCATATTCTGGCGCTTCGATCATCATCCTCAATTTGATAGAGAAGCTCCAGCGCTTTTTCTTTATCATCGATTATCTGCCAATAGTAATGGGCCAGAAGTTCTATTGAGTAACTGTGATTCTTATCACTGATAGTTAACAACTTCTCGGCTCTTAAAAGTTGTCTGGATTCTGAAGAGTTCATAATTATCAAAACAGATACAAAAACCAGTGATCCATATATCAATATAGTTTTGGAATACTTTGACATGGTATCAAAATATTTTCCGCTTATTGCCATAAGGACAACAACCATTCCGATAACGGCCATCGGCGTAGAGAAAAGATCCCAATCGCGGGCCATGCCGAGTTTGGGATCGAATAAAAAGATAAACAGAAAAACCGGAATTAATAATAATGTTAAAAAGTACTTATGAGCCTTTTCAATATCTTTTGATAATCCATAGGCCGCAAATAATGGTACCACCATAATAATTATCGGTGCGATCAATAGAATCTCATTGGCTATATCAAGAAAATGTTCAATTGAAAAAACCGAATATTCACCGGAAGAATAAAGCGGAAGTAACATATCCGACAGGCCGGTTTGATATTGCGGGTATTTTAATCTTTGATATATATAAAGCCCGGTTAATATTAGTAGCGGAATTAAGCTTAATATAATCGGCTTAAGTCTTTCCATCTTATTGGCCGGATCAACCGCTTTATAATTAAAATAAAGAAGATAAATAAAGGCGGGCAATAGTATAAAACCTGATTGATGCGAGCTTATGGCAAGGCCAAATATTATTGTTGTGTATATCAAGCCCGATTTATTTGATAGATAACGATACGCATGCAGAATGAATAAAAGAACAGCCACATAAAGAAGAGAGTATGATTCAACATAACCGAAAAATATTTGTAATCCGCCAAAGCTAAGAATTAACATTTTCGACAAGGCGGTGGTTGATTTATCGATCGATTCGGGAAACCTGAATCGATATATTGCTACAACGAATATTATTCCGAAAATAATACTGAGTGAGGTATATATTGTTTCGGCCCCAATTCCGGTTATGGGATTCAATCCCATATATAATATTGTGTGCAGGAAAAAATCGAGCGGTTCGGGCGGATTATGCAGGTACCCCTTTTCAACCTGATAAACCCGCTGATAACCGTCGCCAAGAGAATGAACATGAACCCGCAGCAAATAAAATATAAGCCCCACAAGAAAAACCAAAATGACAATTCGAATCGGCATCGGTAATCGATTAAAGCGTCTTGATACGCTTTGCCCCAAAGCATATAATCTGTTGGCTATATCGGGTAGCAGTATCATAAACGATAAAAATGCGATGATTGTAATGAAACTACCGGGAAAATACTGCAGATGATTAAAACCCCACATCAGTTCAAGAGGAAACAAACCGGCTATAAAGAACATGAGAAGCATTCCTATTATAGAAATGATTAAGGCCGTTTGTATTTTAGTCCTGTTCTGTTTATCCGTTTTCAATCATTCCACCCGAATTATTTATATCAAGATAAGTCATACAAATTTAAATTCAATATGAAAAAGCAGAAGTATCTTTGATAAGGTCAAATGGTTTCTTTGACATTTGACCGAAGGTTACATATAATGTCGTAGGTCATTCATAAAAATGAGGATAAAAATATGATAGATCGAGCGACAGCACTATCGCTGATGGAATCAAAGATAAAAAACATCAACCTGCGGAAACATATTCTGGCGGTGGAAGCAGCGATGATAAAACTGGCCGAATATTTTGGCGAGGATAAAAATATCTGGGGATTAACCGGTCTGCTTCATGATCTTGATTATGATAAGACGGCGAAACATCCCGAGAAACATACTTTTATAACGGAAGAATGGTTAACCGAATATAATCTTCCCGAAGAGATGATCTACGCTATCCGCTGTCATCCCGGACATGCCGAATGCAAGTCTAAAATGGACTGGGCTCTTTTTACGTCCGATCCGACTACCGGATTTCTTGTCGCCTGCGCCCTGATGCACCCTACAAAAAAGCTGATTAATGTCGATGCCGATTTTATTCTGCGCCGCTTTAAGGAGAAACGATTCGCCGCCGGAGCCTCGCGTGAGGCGATGTTGGCCTGCTCTAATCTGGGCTTGGAACTGGGCGAGTTTATGCTTCTGGTTCGTGATGGCATGCTTTCTATCGTGGATGATCTGGAACTTTGAGTAAACCTAAAACCATATTTCGTCGCGATGTTATCGGCTGGTCGATTTACGACTTTGCCAATACCATCTACTCTATGAATATCCTTTCGTTGTATTTTAAAAGATGGGTGGTCGAAGATTTAAAATATGACGGACTTTACTATGATTTGTCATATTCAGGCTCAATGCTTCTGGCCGGTTTGATTATGCCGGCCCTGGGCGCAATTTCGGATCATTCTCAAAAGAAAAAGATTTTTTTGTTTTTATTTACGTTCGCCTGTTGTTTGTCTCTGGGCCTTATTCCAATTATTCCGATTAGCCTGATTATGGCAATTGTAATAGTTTTTGGCCTGTCCAACTTCTTTTATGAGGGTGGGTTGGTTTTTTATAATTCGCTCCTGTACTCGGTTTCCGATGGAAAGGAAGCCCGAGTAGTTTCGGGCTTCGGAGTTGCCCTGGGTTATTTCGGGTCAATAGTCGGGATGATTCTGGTTTTGCCATTTGTAACCGGTGGAATATATGGACTGAATATCTCCTGGCTTGAGGGATGGGGAAAAGCGGGTTCATTTCTACCATCGGCGATTCTCTTTTTTCTGTTTGCACTCCCTCTATTTGTGGCTGTCAGGGAAACCGGAATACCAAAAAGAAAAAAATCCGGTGGTATCAAAAAAGCCTACCTTGATGTATGGGAAGGTATCAAAGACACGAAAAAATATCCGGGCGTTCTGCGATTTCTTATTGCCGATTATTTCTTTGAAGATTCAGTTGCTACGGTAATATTAAATATAGGTATTTTTTCATCGCTTGTAATTGGTCTATCCGATTCCGATATAAACACATTTTTGATTATATCCACTATTTCGGCAATGATTGGGTCTTATTTGATTGGCCGGCTTTCGGCAAAGATGAATCTAAAAAAATTCATGTCAATTGTAATCTGGGGATGGATATTTTCACTGACAGCGTTTGCCTTCTCTGAAAACGGAGTTGTTATTTATGCACTTGGTTCTTTGATAGGGATCCTGTTAGGCGGCCTTTGGACATTGTCCCGGCCGCTTTTGGCGGAGATGGTCCCTCGCCATGAGCTGGGACGATTTTTTGGACTTTATTCATTATCGGGGAGATCGGCAGCTGTTGTCGGTCCGGTTATCTGGGGCGTATTGGTTTTTATTTTTAATCCGGCTCGTCCAGCCGGTGAGTTTTTATCAACATTTTTAAATCTTTCTGTCGATGCTTCCGCAAAATTGCCGTATCGAATAGGAGTTTTGTCATTAGTATTGATTATGTCGGTCGGTCTGTATATCTTTCGCAAGGTTCCATCAGGTGGAACTGGAAAGGATAATAATATTGATTGAATCCGGGAAATATTTTGAATATCAGGGTTGTATTCATATACATACCTCCGACTCCGACGGCACCAAATCAGCAGATGAAGTTTCTGAGATTGCTTCGCAGGTCGGTCTTGATTTTATTCTGATATCCGATCATATGACACTCGACTCGCGCAAAGCAGGTAAGGAACGGTATTATAAGAATACCCTTGTTCTGATTGGATATGAGCACAATGATGTTGCAGATATAAATCATTATTTACTGTTTGGAACCGAGGATGTTCTTGACGCTAATCTAAGTGCGCAGGAATACGTTGCCGAAGGTGCCAGGCAGGGGGCGTTGGGCATAATAGCTCACCCGGATGAGATTCGTCCGCGACAGGGACGATACCCGTCATACCCCTGGCTGGCCTGGGATGCGGTTGGTTTTGATGCCATTGAAATCTGGAATCAGATGTCCGAGTGGATGGAAAATATAAAAGTGATAAATATGGCCAGGATGCTTTTTTCACCACGGAAATCTCTGGAATCGCCGACCGATAGAATCTTGAGTAAATGGGATTCTCTTAATAAGGAAAAAAATGGAAAAAAAATTGCCGGTTTGGGGGCAATTGACGTTCACGCCTATCCATACCGTTTCGGACCATTAAGGATTACAATATTCCCATATAAAGTCCAGTTCAAGTCATTGCGGACTCATCTGCTGTTGCCGGAAGAGATGTCAAAAGATGTTACCGTTGCGCAAAAACAGGTTTTTGATGCGATAAGGGATTGCCGGATTTTTGTCTCTAATTATCGATGGGGCGATGGTTCCGGATTTAAATTCGGGGCTCGTCGGGGAGCCGAGGAGGTTATCTGCGGTGGGATTTTGGAATCCTGCGATGATTCGATCATGTACATAGAAACACCTGATCAGGCCCAGATAAAACTTATCAGCAATGGTCAAAAACTGGCTGAAATCAACGGAAATTATCTAAAATATAAACCGAGTCATAATGGTTTATACCGCGTCGAGGTCTATAAAAAAGGCAAAGGCTGGATATTCTCAAACCATATCAGAATCGGCATATAAAATACGTAAATATTGTTCCGCATAAAAAAAAATCTTTGTTAATATTTTCACAAATAGCTGTTGACTTGAATAGTTAATATTTCTATTTTGAGCAATTAAAAATTGCCAGCAGGTGAGAACACATAGATGCTTGAAACATTTTTCCCGATACTTTTCCTGATAATATTAGTTGCTGTTATTGCGGCAGTTATGGCAAGTCTGTCAATATTTATTGGTCGAAAATCATCAGGCAAAAATCGCGGCGAACCTTATGAAAGCGGTATCGCTCCCAAGGGCAATACTAAAGAACGTATCCCGGTTAAGTTTTATATGGTTGCCATTCTGTTTATAATTTTCGATATAGAAGTTATCTTTCTATATCCCTGGGCCATAATATCCGACAAACTTGGAATGTTTGGATTTATCGAGATGCTGGTATTTGTGGTTATACTACTGATAGGATACTTTTATGTTCTCGGCAAAGGGGCGCTAAAATGGGATTAGAAGAAAATATTCCCGATGGTGTTATCCTGACTTCTCTTGACAAAGTGGTTAATTGGGCGCGAAAACGTTCAATGTGGCCGCTTGGTTTTGGGTTGGCCTGTTGCGCTATCGAAATGATATCGACCTTTGCCGCCCATTATGATCTGGCTCGATACGGTATGGAAATTCTAAGGCCGTCGCCGCGACAGGCCGATTTGATAATTGTCTCAGGCCGCCTATCCGTAAAAATGGCCCCGGTTTTAAAACGTCTGTATGACCAGATGCCGAACCCGAAATGGGTGATATCGATGGGTGCCTGTGCTTCATCCGGTGGAGTTTTTAATAACTATGCTCTGATTCAGGGAGTCGATAAAATTATCCCGGTTGATATTTATGTGCCGGGTTGTCCACCGCGACCGGAACAGTTGATTGATGGCATACTGAAACTGTATGAAAAAGTTGAAAAGGAATCACTTCGTAAAATTGAGAAGAAGTAACGCATAGTAAAACAATAAGTAACGCTGATTATATAAAGTTATTGTTGAATTTGTTTTTTAGCAAAGATTATGGAAGACAAAATAAAAGAGTTTTTAAGGGAGAAGTTCGGGGAAGCTATAATTTCCGAATCGGAATTTCGGGGCCAGCTTTCCTTTGTTGTAAAAAAAGACTATCTTTATGATATTTGTGCCTCCCTCAAAAATAATAATGAGCTTGATTTCGCCTTTCTTATGGATGTTTGCGCTATCGACTGGTTAGGACTGGCCGAAGAGGCCGATGGCCGTTTTGAAGTTTTCCATAATCTTTATTCGCTGAAAAATAAATTTCGTCTTTTAATAAGAACCAGGTTATCGGGAGATGACCCGGAGGTTGATTCACTGACTTCGATATGGCAGTCGGCCGACTGGCTGGAACGAGAAGTATTCGACCTTTTTGGGGTTGAGTTTACCGGCCACCCAAACCTGATAAAAATTGTTACACCTGATGATTTAAAAGGGCACCCGCTTCGCAAAGATTATTCGCTTACGTATGAGATGCCGCAATTCAGCTACAACAAAAATGAACCGCCCGAGATTATTTAATGACCGCTGGGATAAAGAAAAAAACTTTGAACCTCAATATGGGTCCTCAGCACCCGGCCACGCATGGCGTTCTTCGGGTTGAGTTGGAACTGGACGGCGAAACGGTCGTTAAGGCTACGCCGCATATTGGTTATCTTCATACTGGCATTGAAAAAACCTACGAATCAAAACTATATTATAAAGGTATTCCGCTAACCGATCGAATGGACTATCTGGCGCCGATGTCCAACAATCTCGGTTATTGTCTCGCTGTTGAAAGATTACTCGATATTGAAGTCCCGAAGAAAGTGAAATTCGCGCGAGTTTGTTTAACTGAATTGACGCGAGTTATTTCTCATCTTGTCTGGGTTGGAACACATGCTCTTGATATTGGTGCTATGTCGATGCTTTTGTATGCCTTCCGCGAAAGAGAATTAATTCTCGATCTTTATGAAGCCTGCGCCGGGCAAAGAATGATGTCAACTTATTTCCGAATCGGAGGGCTGGCTTATGATCTTCCTGAAGATTTTGATAAAAGAGTTCGGGATATTATAAAGAAAATCCCGGACGGGATAAAAGATTACGAACGACTCCTCAATGATAATAAGATATTCCGGGAAAGGACTATAGGTGTCGGAAAGATATCAGCCGATGAAGCGATCAACTGCGGTCTGACCGGTCCCAACCTCCGCGGCTCCGGCATCAATTATGATGTCAGAAAAGCGAATCCTTACAGTGGGTATGAAAAATTTGAATTTGATGTTCCGCTTGGCAAAAATTGCGATGTCTATGATAGATACCTTATTCGAATGGAAGAGATGAAACAATCTCTCAAGATTGCCGGACAGGCTCTCGATGGAATGCCCGAAGGGCCGTATCGAGTGCGGGTTCCGGGAGTAGTATTACCTCCCAAAGAAGATGTGTTATCCAAAATGGAATCATTGATATTCCATTTCAAGATTATTACAGAAGGCTTTAAACCTCCCAAAGGTGTCGTCTATCAAGCAATCGAATCGCCCAAAGGGGAACTTGGATTCTTTATTTCCTCGGATGGGACGAATATGCCGCATCGGGTTCGGGTGCGGCCGCCGTCATTTGTTAATCTTTCGGCGCTTCCCAAAATGGTTGAAGGCGGCATGGTGGCCGATGTTATCGCTTGTATTGGTTCGATTGATATTGTTCTTGGTGAGGTGGACCGATGATTTTGAATGAAGCGTCAGTCGCCGAGATCAAGAAAAAAATGATGCGCTACCCTCGCCGTAAATCTGCCATACTTCCGGCAATTACGGTTGCTTATCATCAGGAGGGACATCTCAACGCCGAACTTTATCGCGAAATATCGCAGATTATTGAAATACCGGTGGTTGATATTGCCTCCGCGGCCTCTTTTTATACAATGTTTCCCAAGGAACCGGTTGGTAAATATCTGATTCAGGTTTGTCATAATATCAGTTGTGCCCTGCTCGGGGCAGATAGTCTGATTGGCTATCTCGAGGAAAAACTGGGCATCAAAAAGGGTGAGACAACTGCGGATAATTTATTTACTCTTATTTCAGTCGAATGTCTTGGAGGTTGCACGGCCGCTCCGATGATGCAGATAAACGACAAATATTATGAAAATTTGACCCGGGAAAAAGTAGATAAAATTCTTGAGGACTTAAGGAACAAAGCCTGAGATGGAAAAGAAGATACTGACAAAATATATCGATGATCCCAATCAGGTAAATATTGATACCTATTTGTCACACGGCGGTTATAAAGCCTGGGAAAAGGCACTTAAGGAAATGAAAGCGTCCGAAGTGATTGATGAGGTTAAAACATCAAGCGTGCGGGGTCGCGGCGGAGCCGGTTTTCCGGCCGGTTTGAAATGGAGCTTTATTCCTAAGGATAGTCCCAAGCCGCGCTATTTGATTTGTAACGCCGACGAATCGGAACCGGGGACCTGCAAGGATAGAGTCTTGATGGAGGGTGATCCTCATGGAGTAGTCGAGGGTATGGCGATTGCCGCCTATGCTATCGGCAGTCATCTGGCATTTATTTATGTGCGCGGCGAATTTGTTCACTCGGCCGGAATGATGGAAAAAGCGATTGATGAGGCGTACGAAAAGGGGTATCTCGGTAAGGATATTTTGGGAACAGGCTATGATCTTGATATGATAGTCCATACCGGTGGAGGCGCCTATATATGCGGTGAGGAGACGTCACAGCTTAATTCTCTTGAGGGTGAACGCGGCATGTCACGGATGCGGCCGCCGTTCCCGGCCATTGAGGGACTTTATGCCTGCCCGACAATTGTTAATAATGTCGAAACACTGGCCTCGGTGCCTCATATTATAAATAACGGCGGTGCCTGGTACGCTTCGATAGGTACCGAAAAATCCAAAGGTTCAAAACTTTTCTCTCTTTCCGGACATGTCAAAAATCCCGGTAATTATGAACTGGAACTGGGGACACCTCTTTCGGTATTGATTAATGATCTGGGTGGCGGCATGCTCGAAGGTCACAAACTAAAAGCAATTATTCCGGGCGGTTCATCGACGCCGTTCCTTCTGCCGGATCAGATAGATGTTAAGCTTGATTATGAGTCACTGGTGGAGGCAGGATCGATGCTGGGATCCGGCGCCGTTATTGTTATCGATGACCGCACCTGCATGGTCTGGGTTATAGAACGATTGATACATTTTTACAGACATGAATCATGCGGCAAATGTACTCCCTGTCGAGACGGTACCAGTTGGCTGGAACAATTAATTTCGCGAATAGAACGGGGAGAGGGCAAACCGGGCGATCTGGAAAAAATCGAGTCAATCTGTGGCAACATAATGGGACGGACCGTCTGTCCGCTTGGCGATGCCGCCGTGATGCCGATTCAATCCGCTCTGAAACTGTTTCGAGACGAATGGGAATATCATATTCAAAATAAAGAATGTATGGTCAAAACGGAGTTTGAGTTTAAATAATGTCGGATGATAACAACAAGGTAACTTTGACTATTGACGGTCAGCAGGTGTCGGTTACAAGAGGAACAACGGTTTTGGCCGCGGCCAAATCTATCGGTATCGATATCCCTACATTCTGCTGGCATCCCAAACTCAAACCGGCCGGGGCTTGCCGAATTTGTTACGTTGAGATTGAAAAAGCTCGAACATTGATGGTTTCCTGCGCTACTGAAGTTGCTCCTGACATGGTCGTCCATACCGCTTCAGATAAAGTGCTGGAGGGTAGGAAAGCCGTCCTTGAATTTATTTTAATGAATCATCCGCTCGATTGCCCCACCTGCGATAAGGGTGGCGAGTGCGATCTTCAAGATCTGACTTTTAAGCATGGTGTCGACGATTCCCGTTTCGATTTCAAAAAATATCGGCATATTCGCGATAAAAATTCATCCTTTGATGATTTACGAATCGGGCCGGAGATAATCAGAAATCAGAATCGATGTCTTCTTTGTTATAAATGCGTCAGAGCCAACAATGAAATATTTGGCGAACACGATTTGGGCGCCTTTCAGAGAGGAAATATTACAGAAATTAATACTCCGCCGGGTGAACAGGTTGATTCATTGTACTCTGGCAATCTGGTGGAAATTTGTCCCGTCGGTGCACTGACAAACAGTGACTGGCGCTACAAGATTAGAGTCTGGAAGACGCAGACGGTTAATTCAATCTGTCCCTATTGTGCCGATGGGTGTAATCTGACTTTATGGAAAAACAGGCAAAAAATCTATCGGGCAACATCGAGACGGAACGATAGTATCGACGAGGGCTGGATATGTGATGTCGGCCGTTATGGTTATCAAGTCCCGATGACCGATGACCGTCTGACCACGCCTCTTATAAAGAAGGGGGATAGTCAGGTTCCGGCAACATGGGAAGAGGCCTTAGGTTTAATAGGCGAAAAATTTAAGAAAATTAAGGATGAGCGCGGCGGCGTCTGTATCGGCGGTCTGATTTCGCCCAATCTTGATTTATTGTCAATGTATGCCTTCTCCAAATTTTTTAGAGTGGTTCTCAATTCCAACAATGTTGATTTTAGAGCCGGCTATAAAATGCTTCCTGAAAAACCGAATGATTTATATTCAAAGCTGACGTCACTGCCATTTAAAATGGCCGATATTGAAAAGTCAGATCTGATTCTTGTTCTGGATTCGGATTTAACCAAGGAACATCCTATTGTAAATCTGCGGGTACGTAAAGCAGTCATGCAGAAAAATTCCACTCTATTTACTATAAATCCAATAACAACGCAAACCGGCTCGCTTTCCACCGACGAAATGGTTTATAACATTGGTACTCTGCATGCTTTGCTTAATGGCATCTGTGTCAGTCTGATTGATCAAAATCTGACTCAGTATGGAAACGCCGGGGAACTGAAAAATAAATTATCACCCAATACAATCGAAGAAGCGTCACGAATTTCCGGAATTGATGTAGAAAGAATAAATTCGCTGGCTAAGGCAATTGATAAGGCAAAAAATATTTCTCTTCTGGCCGGTGAGTTGTTAACCGGATCAGTCGATCGGGAAAAATTGGCCGGGGCGATAATTAATCTATCATTGTTGGCCGGAATATTTAATGACGGGCAAGTAGGTCTGATGTCTCAGGCAGCCAATAGTAAGGGTGCCGAAAAACTGGGAGTAATGCCGCATCTGTCTGACAAGAATATTCTCAAATTAAAACAGATCTGGGATAAATATCCGGATAATGATGGACTGGCTTTGGATCAGATGATTCGCTCATCCATAAAAGAAGAGCTTGATTCAATGTTTATAATCGGCAGCAATCTGTTGCATGAATATCCGGATGGTGCCGTTGTTAAAGAAGGACTGGAAAAGCTTGATTTTCTGGTAGCCGCAGATATTTGTGAAACAGAGACAACGCAGTTGGCAGACGTTGTCCTGCCTATTTCAAGCTGGGTTGAATATGACAGCAGTTTTGTAAATCTTGAGGGTGTCGAACAGAAATTTTCGGCGGCCATTAAGCCGGTCGGCTTTTCGCAACCTGCTTATGAAATGGTTAACAAAATTGCCAAAGAGTTCAAAACACCTCTGTTTGAAACGGTTGACGATCTCACATCTGAAATAGAAACATTAATGCAGCCCGACAGTGACCAAAACAGTTTTGCAATCTGCGCCGTTGAATATACTGAGGAAAAGCAGAATCCCGAGTTTGATATTCCTTTGTTAATTGCCAATGAACTGCATCATTTCGGACACTTAACGGAAAAATCAAACTCATTGTCAAATTTCTGTTCGGATGCTTTTCTTGAAATATCGCCAAGTTTGGCGGAAAAGCTTAATGTGAATGAAGGCTCAATTATTCGAGTAGAATCTGAAGTGGGCAAGATAAATTTACCGGTGAAAATATCTGAGTTTGTCGAAAATGATGTTGTCAGAGCTTATCGGAATTTCTCAGCCAGCCAGGTTAATATCCTTCAGATGCGCAAAAGGAATGTCGATAGAGTGAAACTTACAGTAGTTGAGGGAGCATGAGCACGGTCGTATTCTTAATAGCCTCAGCCGTCAAAGTAACCCTACTCGTTACGGCAGTTTTGATGGGCGTGGCGTGGTCCACCTGGCTGGAAAGAAAACTGCTTGGTCATTTCCAGCACCGCATCGGACCTAATATGGCCGGTCCTTATGGTTTGCTTCAACCTATAGCCGATGGCGTCAAACTGATTTTTAAAGAAGATATTGTACCGGATAAAGCTGAACGGATTACTTACGCTTTGGCTCCGATTATTTCATTCATTCCGGCCCTTTTAGCATTTGCCGTCATTCCGGTTGGTCGCTCTCTGACTATTTTTGATCAGCAGATTGAAATGGTAATATCGGATTTGAATATTGGAATCCTGTTTGTATTTGCGGTCACTTCGCTGGGCGTTTATGGTATTGTTCTGGCGGGATGGTCGGCCGGTTCCAAGTATTCACTTCTGGGCGGTATCCGTTCATCGGCTCAGATGATATCTTATGAAGTCGCTTACGGACTATCGATTATAGGTGTGATCCTTATGGCCAACACGCTTTCGATGGTAGAGTTGGTTGAACAGCAGGACGGATTATTCAATTGGTTTATTTTCAAACAGCCTCTCGGTTTTGTTCTCTTTGTTGTGTGCGCTGTGGCTGAAACAAATCGCTCGCCGTTTGATTTACCCGAAGCCGAATCAGAATTGGTGGCCGGTTACCTGACCGAGTATTCATCGATGCGCTATTCACTGTTCTTTATGGCCGAATATGCCAATATGATTGCGGTATCATCGGTGGCGACGACGATTTTTTTAGGCGGATGGCAGGGTCCGATATTGCCGCCGGTAGTATGGTTCGCAATAAAAGTTTTCTTATTTATGTGTTTTTATATCTGGATTCGTGCCACCCTGCCAAGATTGCGGTACGACATGTTAATGAATTTTGGATGGAAGGTACTGTTCCCGTTGGCTTTGGCCAACGTTATGGTAACGGCATTTTTGCAAAGGTTGTAGTTGAAAATTATGTTTGATTTTTTAAAAACAATATTTATAGCTTTTGCGAAGGGTTTTTATACAACCTTTAAGCACCTCTTTAAAAAGCCGGTTACTCTTCAGTATCCGAAAGAAAAGAGGCCAATGGCGCCTCGTTATCGCGGTCTTCATTATTTGGAAAAATATGAAGATGGCAGCGAGCGCTGCGTTTGCTGCGGCCTTTGCGCTGCCGCCTGTCCCGCAGATGCCATATATATGGAACCGGCTGAAAATGAAAAGGGAGAACGTTACTCAGAAATATATGAGATAAATCTTCTGCGTTGTATCTATTGCGGATTTTGTGAGGAGGCCTGCCCGGAGGAGGCAATATTTCTCGGGCACGAATATGAGTTTTCAAATGACAGTCGTGAATCGTTTATTTATAATAAGGAACAGTTATTGGCAAATCGACCGACCAGGGAAAAACCGTTTAAGAAAATTATCCGAAAGACGCGGAGGATTTTTTAGGTAATGGTACTGGATACAGTTATATTTTATACCTGCGCGATTTTTGCCGTTGGCGGTGCAGTGATGATGATTCTTCAGCGCAATCCCGTCGCTTCGGTATTGTATATGATTGTCTCCTTAATAGCCCAGGCAGTCCTGTATGTTCAATTAAGTGCACTTTTTGTTGGTGCCTTATTGATAATTGTTTATGCCGGAGCCATTCTGGTTTTGTTCCTTTTTGTTATCATGATCCTGAACCTGCGGGGGGAGAGGTTTGAGGGAGAAAGGCCGAAACTCGGTTTGGCAACAAAATACGGTCTGGTCATTATCTTCTTTATCGAGGTCGTAATAATTGTTAAGCAAACCGTTTTATTCGGCAGTATAACCCAATCACCGATAACCGTTGCCTCCGATTTTGGTAATGTTAAACCGGTTGCGGAACTTCTATTCACCAAATATCTCTTTCCTTTTGAGCTAACTTCGATTCTGCTTCTGGTTGCGATTATCGGCGCCGTTTTAATGGCCAAAAAAGAGAAAAATGATAAGGGAGAACAGATTTGATAGTGCCTATTGAACATTATCTGATACTAAGCGCCCTTTTGTTTGCTATTGGCGCCGGCGGTGTGATTTTATCTCGAAATTTGATAATTATTTTTATGTCAATAGAATTAATGCTCAACGCCGCCAACCTTTCCATTATTGCCTTTTCCCTGATGCATAATATTATGGATGGTCATGTGCTGGTTTTTATCGTTATGACAGTGGCGGCGGCGGAAGCGGCGGTCGGATTGGCCATAATTATTATGGTCTTTAGAAAACGTGAAACAATAAATGCAGATAAATTTAACCTGATGAAGTGGTAATCGAACCGATGGAATACTCGTTATATCTCATACCATTATTTCCCTTAATCGGATTTTTAATCATCGGTATTTTTCTGGGCCAATTGGGCAAAAAGCTTGTATCGTTTATCGCCTGCAGCGCCATTGGATTATCATTCTTTTACAGTGCCCATCTGTTTTTCGAATTGTTATCTCTTCCTGCCGACGCCAGAGTTATCGAGGAGATACTTTTTGTATGGATTCCATCAGGACAGTTTAATGCAAATATCGGATTTCTCCTTGACCCGCTGTCAATAGTAATGGTTCTGGTTGTAACCGGGGTTAGTTTCCTGATACATATTTATTCAATCGGATATATGCACAATGATCCCGGATATGCTCGATACTTTACATATATGAACCTGTTTGTTTTTTCGATGCTTATTCTGGTCATGGCCAATAATTATCTTCTGATGTTTATCGGTTGGGAAGGGGTTGGTCTTTGCAGCTATCTTCTGATCGGATTCTGGTTCGAAAAGAAATCCGCGGCCGATGCCGGCAAGAAAGCATTTATATTTAACCGGATTGGCGATTTTGGATTTTTATTGGGCCTGTTTATTATTTTCTGGCAGGTTGGATCACTCGATTTTATTACTGTTTTTGAAAAGGCTCCGACGATGTTCGCCGTTGGCGGAACTCTTATTACGGCGGCGACATTATTACTGTTTCTTGGCGCCACCGGTAAATCGGCCCAGATTCCGCTGTTTGTCTGGCTACCCGACGCGATGGAAGGCCCGACCCCGGTTTCGGCATTGATTCATGCGGCCACTATGGTTACCGCCGGTGTTTATATGATTGCCAGATCTAATGTTTTATATATGATGGCACCAACAACTCTGGCCGTGGTTGCCATAATCGGCATGGCCACAGCCTTTTTCGCCGGAACCATTGCTCTGGCCCAGAATGATATTAAAAGAGTCCTTGCTTATTCAACTGTCAGTCAGCTTGGATATATGTTTGTAGCTTGCGGTGTGGCCGCCTTTACGGCCGGTATCTTTCATTTAATGACTCACGCCTTTTTTAAAGCTTTACTTTTTCTTGGGTCGGGCTCGGTTATTCATGCCATGGCCGGACAACAGGATATGCGTTATATGGGCGGATTGAAAAAACATATGCCGACTACTTTTTGGACTTTTATAATTGCCACCCTGACTATCGCCGGTATCCCGCTATTTTCAGGATTTTTCTCAAAAGATGAAATTCTCTGGAAAGCTTTTTCATCGCAGTATGGTTCTACCTGGTTATGGGTCTTCGGATTTCTTGCGGCCGGCATGACCGCCTTTTATATGTTCCGTCTGGTGTATCTGACTTTTTACGGCAAAGAAAGAATGGATACGCATACGCGTGAACATCTGCATGAATCGCCCAGGGTTATGACTATCCCGCTGATGCTTCTGGCTGTACTATCGATCGTTGGCGGTTATGTTGGGATTCCGCATATATTGGGCGGTATCAATTATTTTGAGCATTTCCTTGCACCGGTGCTTCAAGCCGGACAGAGCTTACCGGTAACTGAGCATGTCCTGACTTCCGGATCACACAGTGCGGCAACAGAATTGATCCTGATGGCCAGCTCGGTTATACTGGTTCTGCTGTCGATTTATCTGGCCTGGTATCTGTACCGCAAAAATACTGTTATGGCCGGTAAACTTAGATCGAGTTTGTCGGGTCTGCACAAGCTATTACATGGGAAATATTTTGTCGATGAATTTTACGGAGCTGTTGTTGTCAGACCTGTTGTTAACGGCTCATTATTTCTTTGGAAAATAGTTGATGTTTTCGTGATCGATGGTCTGATAAATGGCCTGGCGGTTATAATTGGCGATATTTCAACCAGTCTGAGAACGATTCAAACCGGCCGACTGAGAACGTATGCCACCATATTTCTGGCCGGTGCAATTATATTATTACTTTTCGTTTTATTGAGATGATATGGAAGATAGAATACTGACATTGGTAACATTTTTTCCGCTTATCGGCGTAGTTCTTTTAATGTTTGTTCCAAAAGAACGCCCCGATTCAGTTAAGTCGATTGCTTTGATTATTGCCTTTATTACTTTTCTTTTTTCGCTGATGCTTTATTCGATGTTTGATCCGGTCGCCAATGGA
>CBFCZE010000049.1:0-18948 GCA_965602655.1 uncultured bacterium | reverse complement strand
AGTTAAAATAAAAAAGCAGAAATAACTTAATATATAATAATAATAATTGTAAAATAAATTGAATATGAAACGATAATAATATTAATATAAAATATAATAACATATTATTAATAAATAGATTAGAAATACTTGACAATAATATAATAATAATATATATTAAAAAAATATAATAATTTATTATAATATATTTTAGGAATGGTTAAAAATTATGATAAAATACGAAATTCCTTCAGACTGGGCAAAATACAGCAAAAGCTCAATTGTGACTGAATTAGTCGAGGCCAAAACGGCCATTCAAACGCTTAAAAATATGCCATATCAGCGATCCTGGGTTGAGAATCTTCAACAAATGGAACTTAAACGCGAGGTAGCTGGAACATCTAGAATAGAGGGCGCTGATTTTACCGAAAAAGAATTTGAGGATGCAATTAAAGATTCTCCGGAAGAACTTATTACCAGGTCCCAAAAACAGGCTCATGCCGCAATGAAGACATATAAGTGGATAGCGACAATTCCTGATGATAGGCCAATTGACGCTGATTTAATCCTTGAGATTCATCGAAAAATTGTGACTGGAGCCGATGATGATCACTGTCCCCCAGGTCAACTTCGTACAAGGGATGATAATGTCACTTTTGGTCAACCACGCCATCGAGGAGCTTCTGGAGGGGATGAGTGCAGACGCGCTTTTGAGGGTGTAGTAAGTGCTATAAGAAATGATTTAAATAAGCATGATCCTCTTATCAGAGCACTGGCAGCTCATTATCATTTTGCAGCGATACATCCATTTTTTGATGGAAATGGGCGAACGGCGCGCGCCTTGGAAGCTCTATTACTCCAAAGAGCCGGTTTGAGAGATTTTTGTTTTATAGCTATGTCAAATCACTATTATGATGAAAAATCCGCTTACCTCTTTTCATTGGCGGCAGTAAGAAATTCAAACTATGACTTGACTGTATTTCTTAAGTTTGGTTTGAATGGTATTGCGATCCAAAGCAGACGTGTCCTAAAGGAAATACAACTTGAAGTTAAAAAGGGTTTGTATCGAAATATGATGTATGACTTATATGGTAAACTTAAAACTCCCAAAAAACGTGTTATAGCAAAAAGACAAAAAGCTATTTTGGAACTACTTTTGCAGCATGATGAATTAACAATGGTGGAAATATTTGATAGAACCAGAAGTCTATATATTCATTTAAAAAATCCAATTCATGCATTAGGACGTGATATAGTAAGTATATTTAATCTTGGGGCAATTGGTTACGAAAAGCAATCTGAGGATAAGATTGTATTTAAGCCTAAATTAGATTGGCCCACATTAATTACAGAATCTGAGTTTTTTGAACGAATAAAAAATTTACCAAAAGCCAAAGATTTTCCATTTTAGGAATTGTAAATATAATTATGGCACTTAAAACTTCAATTGAATGGACGGAGTCGACGTGGAATCCGGTGACCGGATGCAGTAAAATCAGTGCCGGGTGTACACACTGTTATGCCGAACGGATGGCCAAACGGCTCAAAGCGATGGGGTCACCCAACTACAAAAACGGGTTTGAGGTTGCGATGCATCCCGATGCACTCGAACTGCCGCTTAAATGGAAAAAGCCGCAGATGATATTTGTCAATTCGATGAGTGACCTGTTCCACAAAAAAGTCCCACTATCATTTATAAAAAAGATATTCGCCACGATGACAAAAGCAGAGCATCATCAATTTCAGATTTTAACCAAAAGATCGGCCCGATTGGTCAGATTATCCGAGAAATTGACCTGGGCCGAAAATATCATGATGGGCGTCACTGTCGAAAATGAACGTTGCCTGTATCGAATAGATGATTTAAGACAGACAAAAGCAAAGACAAAATTTCTGTCGCTTGAGCCTCTTCTGGGGCCGCTACCCAAGTTAAACCTGAAAGGTATCGATTGGGTGATAGTCGGCGGGGAATCGGGACCGCATTCCCGACCGATGAAACCAGAATGGGTGATTGATATAAAAGGACAATGTTTGAAGAAGAGTGTGCCATTCTTTTTCAAGCAATGGGGCGGATTTCATAAAAAGAAAAACGGCCGCTTGTTGGAAAACAAAACCTGGGATCAACTCCCTGAAATATTAGAGAAGCTTTCGGCGGCGTGAAAATCGGCCGATTTTGATTATCTATTATATATCAATCGCTTACGCCCAATATCATTGTTTTTTACAAAAATTATTTTTCTGAACTTGTGAAAAAAGTAACAAAATCGTAAAAAATAGGCTTGACAAAAAGGCCATCTTAAATTAATTTCCACAATCTAAAATTGAATAAAGTGGAGCGTCATGCCTGCCCCGAAAAGGACGCGCAAGGTTAAGAAGAGGAGAAGCAGTTATCGGCAGTTAGGTATTCTTGGGACAATCCCGATTTTGATTGCGGTTGGGCCATTAGTTGGCTTTTTTATCGGCCGATGGCTCGATTCCAAATTAGGGACCGAACCTTATCTGTTGATACTTTTTCTTATTTTTGGTTTTGTTGCCTCCGGGAAAGAAGTTTATAAGCTGATAAAGCGGGCTGAAGAAGAGACGGACAAAGAAGATTTGTAAATGGAGATAAACTTCATCGAAAGAACGCTCAGGACGGCCGGATTGCTGGCATTGATTATCCTGATCTTCGGCACATTTTATTATGGCTTTTTGCCTACTCTATCGGTTTTCACCGGGCTTATCTGGGGAATAGTCAATCTGTATTTCCTGGCAATATTGATTCGTTCGACCATTCGTCCCGATGATGTCGATAAGGTTGGCGCTCTGGTTGTACTTTTCATAAAAATTCCGCTGTTGTATCTGACCGGCTATTTTATGATAACCTCGACTTTGTTTGATCCCATTTTACTTCTGATTGGTTTTTCGGTGCTGTTGTTGGTAATAGTCCTGAAAGCAATCGGCCGGACAATTTTGAACCTTGATCAAATAAGCGGCAAAGAAAGGCAGGAAACAATAAGCGGTGCATAAATTTTGGTTTCATGTTTTATCCGCGACCAACGAAGCGGCGGCGCATGGCGCCGAAGGCGGCTCCGAAGAATCTCATGAGCTGCCCAATTTAATAACGTTTATTAGCAAATCATTCGCCCATCATTACGATGCCCTGATTTTTTCCGGAGTGGTGGCGCTCTTTATGATTACGGTTGCGATTATCACCTATCGCAGGCGTATGATGATCCCCGGTAAACTGCAAAATCTGGTTGAAATGATTCTGGAAAGTTTGTTTAGCCTGTTTGAATCGATTTTGGGCAAAAAAGAGGCTCGTAAATTCGCACCGTTTCTGGGGACGCTGTTTATTTATATCTGGTTTATGAATCTGATAGGTCTGGTACCATTTTTCAAATCATCGACCTCATCGATCAACACCACCGCCGCCCTGGCTTTAACGGTCTTTTTATATGTTCAATATACAGGTATCAGAAGGCTTGGCGGCTGGGGTTATATTCATCACCTGATGGGTTCACCAAAGGATATAGTAACCTGGGTAATGGTGCCCATCAATCTGCCGATTCACCTTGTCGGCGAACTGGCCAAACCGTTTTCGCTGGCGCTTCGTCTTTTTGGTAATGTTACCGGTGAGGATATCCTTATCGCGGCTTTTGTGACACTCGGTATTATGCTGATGAGTTTATTCGGGTCACCTATCGGTTTCCCGTTCCAGATACCGTTTATATTTCTGGCGCTTTTGTTATCAACGATTCAGGCGCTGGTCTTTACGATGTTATCGACCATATATTTTTCAATGGTTATGCCGCATGAGGAGCACTAAGAAAAAAATAGAGTTGAAATATAAATATAGAGAATTGATTAAATATTATTAGGAGGAGAAAATGGAATATTCAACCGCATTATCATTTGCACTGCCGATTGCTCTTGGTCTCGCGGCTATCGGTTCCGGCATTGGCCTGGGTAAGGCTGTCGGATCGGCGATGGAAGCGATGGGTCGTCAGCCGGAAGCGGCCGGTAAGATTCAGACCGGTATGATCATTGGTGCCGCCTTTATTGAAGCGTTGACAATCTATGCGTTGGTTGGCTTCCTGATGCTTCAGGGCAAAATTGGCTAATAACGCGAAAAATTTTAAACCGCGCGTCTTAGCTTAGCTGGAGATTATTTATGAGTCTCGAACTTCAACAAGTAATAACTCATATTGTCGGCTTTTTGATTACGGTCTGGCTTCTTAAAAAGTTCGCCTGGAAACCGCTATTGGGTATGATGGACGAACGGCGGCAGAAAATTGTCGATGAATTCGATAATATCGACAAAGAAAAAGAGGCGACCGAAAAACTGAAATCCGAGTATGATAATAAACTGAAAAATATAGAAGGTGAGCGTCGGCAGAAAATCGCAGAAGCGGCCAATGAAGCCAATAAGATGGCCTCTGATATTAAAATGAGTGCGCAGGTCGAGGCCAGGGGTATTGTAAATCGCACCAACGAACAGTTGCAGCGCGATATTGCCTCGGCCAAAGTACAGCTTAAAGAAGATATGGTCAGTATAACTCTTGCGGCCGCAGAAAAGATTCTGCACGAGAAGCTCGACCGATCAAAAGAGCGTCAACTTGTCAGCGGTTTTATTGACGGTATCGAAAAGGCGTAATAATTATGCTGATTCAACAGGTTGCAAAAAAATATTCTGTCGCTCTTTTCAGCCTGGCGGCCGAAAAGGGTATTTTGGATACTGCCTGGGAACAGTTTGGTTTGTTGGGTGAGTATTTGAAAGCAGATGATACGTTTCTCGATTTTATGTCCGCGCCTCAGGTCCTCGACCAACAAAAAGAGGATCTGGTAACAAAAGCCTTTTCCGGTAAACTGGAAAAATGCTTTTTCGATTTTCTGATGGTGCTGGTCAGAAAAAGAAGGATTGGTTTTCTTCCGGAAATTATCGATGAACTCGACCGACTGATTCGTGCCGAAAAAGGGATTGCCCGAGCTACCTGTATCACGATTAATCCGATTACCGATAATGAACGGCGGCAATTGATTGAAAAGCTGGCACAGAAGACCTCGCTGAAAATTGAACTGGAAGAAAAAATTGATAAATCTATTCTGGGCGGTATGATAATTATTCTTCATAATCAGATTATTGACGGTTCGGTCCGGTATGGTTTGGACCAGTTGAAGAATCGCCTGATGAAAGTGAAGGTACATTAAAGCCGGAAAAACAGAATAAAACAGTTAACTAAAATATAGATTACTAATCCCTTTGTAAATGCGGGGATAATAAAAGATTTGTCCATATGATGGGCGAATCACTGGTGAGAAGACAAAAATAATTATAACTGGGGTATAGATTATGGGTCTAAATCCTGAAGAAGTATCTGCAATAATAAAAAAAGAAGTCGAGGGTTACGAGACCAAACTGGAGATGGAATCGGTCGGGACGGTCCTTCAGGTGGGTGATGGTATTGCCCGTGTCTGGGGTCTGGAAGACGCTATGATGTCTGAGCTGATTGAGTTCCCGGGCGAAACTATCGGTTTGATTCTCAACCTTGAAGAAGATAGTGTCGGATGTGCTATTTTCGGCGACGTCAGAGGTATTAAAGAAGGAGATACCGTTCGCAGAACCGGCAAGGTGGCACAGATTCCGGTAGGTGATGCCGTTATTGGCCGCGTCATAAATCCCCTGGGTCAGCCGCTTGATGGTAAGGGCCCGGTTGTGACCGATAAATTTCGCGTCCTTGAAGGCCGGGCGCCGGGTGTAACGGAACGTCAGCCGGTGAAAGAGCCGCTTCAGACCGGTCTTAAGGCGATTGACTCGATGATACCAATCGGCCGCGGCCAGCGAGAGCTTATTATTGGCGACCGCGGTACCGGCAAAACGGCTCTGGCTATCGATACAATTATAAACCAGAAAGATACCGACGTTTTCTGTATTTATGTCGCTATCGGCCAGAAAGCGTCAACTGTGGCCAAAGTGGTGAAAATTCTTGAAGATCACGGTGCGATGGAATATACAACGGTGGTGGCGGCCAATGCTTCCGACCCGGCTCCATTACAATATATTGCACCCTATTCAGGATGTACCATTGGTGAAGAATTTCTTTACACGAAACGGCATGCCGTTGCATTCTATGACGACCTTTCCAAGCATGCAACTTCGTATCGTCAGCTGTCACTGCTTCTGAGACGTCCTCCGGGACGCGAAGCTTATCCGGGTGATATTTTTTATCTTCACTCCCGCCTTCTGGAAAGAGCGGCCAAGCTGTCCGATGAAAATGGTGGCGGTTCATTAACGGCCCTGCCGATTATTGAAACGCAGGCCGGTGACGTGTCGGCTTATATTCCGACCAATGTCATCTCGATTACCGATGGTCAGATATTTCTGGAGTCGGATCTGTTTTACTCCGGTATTCGTCCGGCGATTAATGTCGGCATTTCGGTTTCTCGTGTGGGTGGTAATGCTCAGGTCAAGGCTATGAGAAAGGTTGCCGGATCGTTGCGACTCGATCTGGCCCAGTATCGTGAACTGGCGGCGTTTGCGCAGTTCGGTTCCGATCTGGATGCAGCCACTCAAAAGCAGCTAACCCGCGGTGAGAAGATGGTTGAAATTCTCAAGCAGGGTCAGTATGTCCCGATGCCATTGGCTCATCAGGTAATGATTATCTGGTGCGGCGCCAACGGATTTCTTGATTCAATAGCGAATGACAAGCTGGAAGCTTTTGAAAAAGGTTTCTCTGATTTCTGTTCCGAGAAGTATCCGGATATTGAGCATGCTATCGCCAAGGAAAAGGAAATATCCGATGCCACAAACGAGAAATTAAACCAGGCGGTCGAAGAATTTAAGGCCTCCTTTATAGAAAAGTAGTTTATAATGCCTACGCTGCGTCAGGTAAAAAAGAGAATACGTTCTGTCATTAACACCCGCCAGATTACCAAGGCGATGGAAATGGTGGCGGCGGCTAAGCTGCGTAAAGCTCAAATGAGAATTATGCAGGTGCGGCCGTATTCCGAGAAGTTGTCGACAATTTTAAGTCATCTTTCGGAAGCGGCATCAGGCGAATTGGCTCATCCTTTCTTTGAAAAAAGGGAGGTTAAAAAGAGGACGCTGGTATTAATGACTTCCGACCGTGGTTTTTGCGGTTCTTTTAATTCCAATCTGATTCGTCGCGCCAATAACTGGTTGTCGGATAAAAATGAAATGGACGTAGAACTGGTCCTGGTCGGGAAAAAGGGTCTTGAGTTCTATAAAAGAAGACCGTGGAACATTGTCGAAAGTTTCATAGACTGGTCAGGCAATCTTGATTATACCAAAGCCCGCAATCTTGTCGATTTGCTTACCGGGCATTTTCTTGACGGCGTAACCGATGAGATCAGCGTTATCTATACTCAATTTTTGTCAACGGCAAGATATAAAATTGTCGAGGTTCCTTATTTGCCGGTCGAAAGTCTGGAAGAGGAACAAAAAGAGGAAGAGAAGCAGAAGAGTAATTTTGATTACATTTTCGAACCTTCTCCCGAGGCGATTTTCACGGATATAATGCCCAAGTATGCATTGACAAAAATGATAACGGCTCTGGCCGATTCCTTTGCCTCCGAACATGGCACTCGTATGATGGCTATGGGGTCGGCGACAAAAAATGCCGGAGAAATGATAGATGCTCTGACATTACAATATAATAAGGCTCGACAGGCTGCGATTACCAAAGAACTGCTGGAGATTGTCTCCGGAGCCGAGGCCCTGAAAGGCTAAAGTAGAGAATAATAGTTTGTTATAATTGGAGCGAGTTCAAATGGCTGAAAATATTGGCAAAGTTGTTCAGGTTATCGGTCCTACCGTGGATTGCGCTTTTAATTCTGATAATCTGCCCGAGATTCTGAATGCCATCAAAATTGAAGATGAAGAAAAAGGTATCGACCTGACCGTTGAAGCGGCCATGCATATCGGAGATAATCTGGTGCGCTGCGTGGCGATGGCTTCTACCGACGGACTGATCCGCGGTATGAAAGCTGTCGATTCCGGCAGCCCTATCACGGTTCCGGTTGGCGAGAAAACACTCGGCAGGGTACTTAACCTTTTGGGTAAACCTATTGACGGTTTGGGAAGTATGACGGGAATCGAAAGGCATCCTATTCATGCTCTTCCTCCCGGCGTTGATGAACAGGATACCAGTACCGAGATTCTTGAAACCGGTATTAAGGTAGTGGACCTTCTGGAGCCGTATCCCAAGGGCGGTAAGGTTGGTTTGTTCGGCGGTGCCGGCGTTGGCAAGACAGTTTTAATTCAGGAACTGATTCGTTCGGTGGCAACCGAGCATGGCGGTTATTCTGTATTCTGCGGTGTTGGAGAAAGAACCCGTGAGGGTAACGACCTTTGGCTGGAAATGAAAGAGTCAGGCGTTATTGCCAAAACCGCTATGGTTTTTGGCCAGATGAACGAGCCTCCGGGAGCCAGACTCCGTGTTGCACTGTCCGGATTAACTATCGCCGAGTATTTCCGCGATCAGGAGCATCAGGACGTATTAATTTTTATTGATAATATTTTCCGATTTGTGCAGGCTGGTTCGGAAGTGTCGGCACTTTTAGGCAGAATGCCATCAGCAGTAGGTTACCAGCCGACGCTGGGAACCGAAATGGGTGCTATGCAGGAGCGTATTACATCGACAAAGGACGGTTCGATTACATCGGTGCAGGCGATTTATGTTCCCGCTGATGATTTGACCGACCCGGCTCCGGCAACAGCCTTTTCGCACCTTGATGCTACTTCAGTGTTATCGCGTCAGATTGCCGAGCTTGGTATTTATCCGGCGGTTGATCCGCTTGATTCCACTTCGCGCATTCTTGACCCGAATGTTGTCGGCGAAGAGCATTATAATGTTGCCCGTAATGTCCAGCAGATATTACAGAGATATAAAGATCTGCAGGATATTATTGCCATCCTTGGTGTTGATGAGCTTTCTGAAGATGACAAGTTAATCGTCGGCAGGGCCCGTAAAATTCAGAAGTTCCTCTCGCAACCATTCTTTGTGGCCGAAGTGTTTACCGGCAAGAAGGGCCGTTTTGTGAAACTGGAAGACACCATTAAGAGCTTCAAGCGGTTAGCTGAGGGTGAACTGGACGACATTCCGGAACAGGCCTTCTATATGGTTGGCGGGCTTGATGAAGTGATGGAAAACTACGAGAAGATGAAATAGGGAAAACGCCCCATTATGTTTAATCTCTCTATAGTCACGCCCGAAAAAATATTCTATGAGGATGAGGTAGCCTCATTAATTGCCCCGGGGATTGAAGGTTATCTGGGAATTCTGACAGATCACGCCCCCTTGATTACAGCTATTACCCCGGGTAAGGTTACTGTTAAAGATAACTCGCAGGAAGAAATAATTTTATCGGTTACGAACGGTTTTCTGGAAGTTTCAGCCAATACAGCCACTCTTCTGGTTGACGCTGTCGAGTATGCTTCGGAAATTGATGCTGACCGGGCCAAAGAAGCATTGGAACGGGCCAGAAAACGGATGGCGGATGAGGCAGGAAATATAGATATTCCCCGGGCTCGGAAGGCAATCGACAGAGCCAAAAACAGAATAAAGATAGCTTCGGGCGACAGATAAATAGAAGCGGAATACCCGGTTATTTTTCCCCCGCAGGGGGGCTGTTGGCGCTAATAATCATAGGGTTTTTTGCCTTGACTTTCCTATAATCTTTGTATAATTTCCGTCGTTATGAATCTGGATTTGTATAGCTTTGAGACATTTCCGGCTGAGACAACCCTTGAGTTTGAAGCCGATAATATAGATTTTGATTCGCAGGGATTTTCTATAAAAGACCTGCTGACAATTAAAATAGGTATACAGCAGATTGGAGATGAATATTTCTGTCAGGCCTATATGACGGTTCCGGTTGAGGAGGAATGTTGCCGTTGTTTGACGCTTTTTGACGATGAACTAAGCAGCGATTTCAATTTTTCGATAAAAATCGGGAAAGGTGAATCAGTTTTGTCTTCGGAAAGTGATAATTCTGACGTAATAATGTTAGATACCGGCGATCATGTTGCAGATTTAAGCGATGTTATTCGTGAAGCGCTGATTTTGGCGCTCCCGACCAAACCCTTGTGTGATGAGAATTGCCGCGGCTTATGCCCCAGTTGCGGAAAAAATTTGAACGAAGAATCTTGTAAATGTAAAGGTGTGGAAATCGACGACAGATGGGAAGATTTAAAAAACCTGTCGTAAGTGAGTTTCCCATGAATTTAAGGAAATAATATGGCGCTTCCAAAAAGAAGACATTCACGAGCGCGCGGACGCAAAAGACGGACTAACTGGAAGCTTTCGGCTCCCAACATAGTCGAGTGTTCCCAATGCCACCAGCCAAAATTACCTCATCATATCTGCCCCTATTGCGGATATTATAAAGGTGAGTTGGTTGCTGCACCTAAAGAATAACAAATTAAAATACAACGCGAACTTTGGATATGGAAAAAAGCAATAGACCCACAACCGTAGTTCTTGATGTAATGGGGGCCGATGCCGGCCCGGGAACAATTATTGATGGTGGCCTGCAGGCTGTAAGCGAAAAAGGCAATCTGCTGAAACTGATTCTGGTTGGTAAAACCGAGGTTATCAATGATTGTCTCAGCCGCAGAAGCAAACTTCCTGACAATGTGGTCGTCGAAAATGCCCCTTATGCTGTTGCCATGAGCGACAATCCAACCGATGGCATCAGAAATAAGAAATCATCAATTGCTATAGGTTTGAATATGCAGAAAAACGGGGAAGCCGATGCCTTTGTTTCGGCTGGGAATACCGGTGCCGTTATGGCTTCGTCCCTTCTGATACTGGGACGTATCGCCGGGATTACGCGCCCCGGCATTGCCAGCTTTTTCCCAACCGTGAGCGGTCCGCCAACACTTGTTCTGGATGTCGGTGCCAACGTCGATTGCAAACCGATACATCTATATCAGTTTGGCCTGATGGGATCGGTCTTTGTCTCTTTGATGCACGGTAAGACTTCACCTAAGGTAGCTCTATTGTCCATCGGTGAAGAACGGAGTAAGGGCAATGAACTTATTGTCCAATCCCGAATTCTATTTGACGAATCGGATTTGAATTTTATCGGTCATATTGAGGGCCGCGATATTCTCGGCGGCGTGGCCGATGTTGTCGTCACCGATGGCTTTGTCGGTAATGTGTTACTGAAGTTTACCGAATCGGTCGAAGAGTTTATAACCGAGCGCCTCAGATATCAAATTGCAAATAATATCTTTTCCCGGGTTGGAGCCGCTCTGATGGCGCCGTTTTTGAGACGTCTGCGCCAATCATTCGATTACGCCGAAGCCGGTGGTGCGCCGCTTCTGGGAATAAATGGAGTTTTAATAGTTTGTCACGGGCAATCATCATCCAAGGCAATAAAAAATGCCGTGATAGTTGCCATGGAAATGGTACGACAGAATATCTGTTCAAATATCAAGGATGAACTGATAGTCGGTAACGGCAGGAATAATGGAGAAAATGATAAACAGCAGAATATCCGGAATCGGATCTTACGTCCCGAAGCGCCTCCTGACAAATTCTGACCTGGAAGAAATGGTCGATACCAACGATGAGTGGATTGTCTCACGGACCGGTATCAAGGAGCGGCATATCTGTGCCAAAAATGAAGCCACGTCCGATATGGCCGTTGCGGCCGGACAAAAAGCTATGGAAATGGCCGGAGTTAAACCCGAGGAGATAGACTTTTTATTAACAGGTACGGTGACCCCCGATTACCGATGTCCGTCGGCTTCCTGTGTTATTCAGCAAAAGCTGGGTTTGATGAATGCCGGTGTGATGGATCTGGTTGCCGCCTGTGCCGGTTTTCTTCATGGGCTGGCTACGGCAGATGCCTTCATAAAAATTAATAAGTATAAAAAAATTATGGTTATCGGTGTCGAGAAATTGTCGTCGATAACCGATTATAAGGACCGCAATACCTGTGTGCTTTTTGGTGACGGTGCCGGCGCCGCTATTGTCGAACCGACCGAAGAAGACAGAGGCATACTATCTACATATTTAAAATCGGACGGCCGCCATTCCGGACTTCTGTGGATACCGCATGGTGGGAGCGTCGCACCGATTCAGGATCTTGATAATCCAAAAGGATCTATTTACCTGAAAATGAATGGCAAGGAAGTATTTAAGCATGCCGTTCGTGAGATGGCGAATGCCTCGTTGAGAGTAATTGATGAAGCCGGAGTGAAGGTAGAGGATTTAAAGTTGATGGTGGTTCATCAAGCCAACATAAGGATAATTGATGCGACCGCAAAAAGATTAAAAATTCCAAAGGAAAAAGTTTTTTATAATATTGCAAAGTATGGTAATACCTCGGCCGCTTCGGTACCGATTGCTCTTGATGAAGTTGTGCGGGAAGGCAAAATTAAAAGGGATGATTTGGTATTAATGTCCGCCTTTGGTGGTGGATTAACATGGGCGGCAGCTCTAATGAGGTGGTAGAGATCATTTATGAATAAAACGGCAATTATATTTCCGGGGCAGGCGTCACAGTATGTTGGTATGGGCAAAGATCTGTATGAAACTCACGCGGAGGTGAAAGAGCTATATCAATTTGCTTCAGAGGAAATAGGCGAAGATATGGCCAGGCTTTCATTTGAAGGCCCGGCCGATAGACTGAAAGAGACCAGATTTACGCAACCGGCCATATTGATTCATTCATTGGCGATTTTGAAAATATTGAAAGATAACCTTCCCAAAGCTGATTTAACTGCCGGGCATTCGCTTGGTGAATACGGTTCATTGGCGTTATCAGGGACTTTCAGTTTTGAGGATTCAATCCGTGCCGTAGTTAAAAGAGCCTCTTTGATGGAAGAAGCCTGTCGGAAAAACCCGGGAACAATGGCGGCCATAATCGGATTGGATGAACAGAAAATAGAAGAAATTTGCAAATCGGCATCTGTCGATGGAGTGGTGGTTCCGGCCAATTTTAATTCCGCCAGTCAAATTGTTATTTCAGGGGATTTGTCGGCCGTCGAAAGGGCCTGTACTCTTTGTAAAGAAGCCGGTGCCAGGCGGGCCATGATTCTTCAGGTTGGCGGCGCTTTTCATTCGCCTCTGATGGCCCCGGCCAAATCCGGCATGGAGGCATATCTTGAAGCGCAGACTTTTGCCGTTCCCAAGATTAATATTGTTCCAAATGTAACTGCTACGGCCGAGAGCAATCCGGAAAATATAAGGAAATTACTTCTGGATCAATTAACGACCCCGGTGAAATGGCACCAAACCATGCAGTTTTTCAATAAACAGGGAATTAGTCAGATTATTGAAGTGGGGCCGGGCAAAGTTTTGGCTGGTTTAGCCAAAAGAGAAATGAAGGGAGCCAAAATTATCAATATTGACAAACAGGAAGAGATTGATAATTTTGTGGCGGCGAAAGTAGAGTAACAGATATGAAATTTAATGGAAAGACGGCCCTTATAACCGGTTCTGCTCGTGGTATTGGCAAGGCGATTGCAGAGCGGCTGGCCTCGCAGGGAGCGCGAGTGGTTATTTCGGATGTGCTGATGGATGTAGCCGAAAAGACAGTTCAGGAGTTTAAGGATAAAGGGTACAAAGCCTTTGCAATTAAGGCCGATGTTTCCAATTCCGACGATGTTAAGAATCTTATCAGAGAAACGGCTGCAAAATATCAAACGCTCGATATAGTAGTCAATAATGCCGGCATCACGCGGGATACTTTAATGATTCGGATGTCGGAGGACGATTGGAACAAAGTCATTGATATTAATCTTAAAGGCGCTTTTTTGGTTACTCAGGCGGCCGCAAAAGTTATGATGAAACAACGTTCCGGAAGGATTGTGAATATTTCATCGGTTGTGGGTCAGATGGGGAATGCCGGACAAGCCAACTATTCGGCCAGTAAGGCCGGTTTGATTGGCCTGACTAAATCATCGGCCAGAGAATTGGCCGGCCGGGGCATTACGGTCAATGCCATTGCCCCCGGTTTTATTGAATCTGAAATGACCGATAACTTGCCTGAAGAGGTACGCAACGAGTTTATGAAATCAACCGCGCTGAAAAGATTTGGAAAACCTGAGGATATTGCTGCTGCTGCGGCTTTTCTGGTGTCCGATGATGCATCGTATATCACCGGCCAGGTTTTAGCTGTCAACGGCGGATTATTAATGTAAAAATAAAGACATAAACGAAATAAAAGGAGATCTGTAATGTCTGAACTAGAAGAAAAAGTAAAAGGAATTATTGTAGAGCAGCTTGGCGTTGATACGGCCCAGGTTACCGAATCCGCCAAATTTGTTGATGATTTGTCGGCCGACTCGCTGGACACCGTTGAGCTGGTTATGGCTTTGGAAGAAGAGTTTTCAATTGAAATTCCGGATGAAGATGCGGAAAAAATTACTTCGGTTGGTGATGCCATCAATTATGTGAAAGAGCACGCCAGTTGATAAATAGAAAGAGGGCGACTATATGAAGGCCGTCAGAACTGTCGTAACCGGAATTGGTCTGGTAACACCTTTGGGCTGTGGTCCGGATCAGTATTTTCAAAAACTGCTTGATGGTGAATGTGGAATAGATACCGTTACTCGATTTGACATATCTGATTATCCAACCAAAATTGCTTCCGAGGTCAAGGATTTTGATCCATCGCGATTTCTGGATAAAAAGGAAATACGGAGGCTGGATCTTTCAGAACAATATGCCCTGTCGGCCAGTCAGATGGCGCTTGATGATTCCAAGCTGGTTCTTGATAATATTGATCTGGATCGTGCTGGAGTCATAATCGGGTCAGGCATAGGGGGAATCTCCACTTTTGAAAAGCAGCATGCCATACTTCTTAAGTCGGGTCCAGGGCGGGTTTCGCCGTTTTTTATCCCGATGATGATAATTGATATGTGTGCCGGTTTGGTTTCGATGCGATTCGGTTTTCGAGGACCAAATTATGGCACCGTATCTGCCTGCGCATCATCGTCGCATGCTATTCTGGATGCTTTTAGGATTATTCAGCGGGGTGAAGCCGATATTATGATTACCGGCGGAGCCGAATCGACAATAACGGCAACCTCGATGGCCGGATTCTGTTCGGCCAAGGCGATGAGTACTCGCAACGATGAACCTAAACGATCCTCGCGACCGTTTGAAAGAGATCGCGACGGATTTGTGATGGGTGAAGGTTCAGCAATTATTATTCTTGAATCTCTTGAATCGGCCAAGGCTCGTGGTGCGACGATTTATGCTGAGATTGTCGGGGCCGGTATGTCATGTGATGCTTATCATATGACGGCACCTTTGCCTGACGGCCGCGGGGCTATGATGGCAATGTCCAATGCCCTCAAAGATGCCAATCTTGGTCCGAAGGAAGTAGACTATATCAACAGTCACGGAACCGCTACAATTCTGGGCGATATTTCTGAAACCAAAGCAATCAAAACAATTTTTGGAGATCGGGCGTACAAAATTCCTGTTAACTCCACCAAATCACAGGTTGGACATCTGCTTGGCACTGCCGGCGCAATTGAATTTATTACATCGATTCTATCTATGTTGGCCGGGAAATTACATCCGACAATAAATCTGGATAATCCTGATCCGGAATGTGACCTTGATTATGTTCCCAACAAACCGAGAGATTATAATTTTAACACCTTTTTGTCAAATTCTTTTGGTTTTGGCGGACATAATGTTACTTTAGTGGGACAAAGAATTAACAATCAAAGTGAAAAGTGACTTTCTCAGATTTCTTAAAACAGCTTTTTTCGAATAAAAACAAACATGCCGAAAAAAAGCTGAATGATCAATTCTATAATAAGCTGGGGTATCGTTTCAAAAACCCTGGCTTATTGATTGAGGCGCTGACTCATCGTTCGTATATTCGAAGCAATGGCAGTGATATTCCATCAAATGAACGGCTGGAGTTTCTTGGTGATTCGATATTGGGGCTTTTGGTTGCCGAATATCTTTTCAAAACCTGTCCCGGAGATGCCGAAGGCGATATGACCAAAACCAAGGCGATGCTGGTTAATGAAAACACATTATCGAAAGCGGGTCAGAACTGCGGCCTTAATCAATTTATATTTTTATCAGATGATGAGGAAAAATCGGGTGGTCGTCAGAGAAGCTCAATTGTGTCTGACGCGATGGAGGCGACCATTGGTGCCATTTATTTGGATGGCGGATTGAGAGCCGCCAGAATATTTATTTTGCGAACGATAATAACTCATATGGAAGAGGCCTTATCCGACGAAGACCAATATAATTATAAAGGTGATTTGTTGGAGTTGCTTCAGGGTAAAGGCGAGAGAACTCCTTATTACGAGGTTACGTCGGAAAAAGGGCCCGACCACGCTAAAACATTTGAAGTCGCCGTTTATGCCGGTGGAGGGGTGACCGGTATCGGCACCGGTCCCTCCAAAAAAGAAGCCGAACAAAAAGCGGCGGCACAAGCCCTGGCTCAATTTGAAAAGATGGAAAATAAAAAGGAAACCGACTCAAACTGATAATTGTTTTCATTTCGGGCTGTTGGACTTATTGACATTTAGGGCAAAATTGTTTTATTTCATACAAAAATTCGAATAGTAAATTTTGATAATCGGAGGAATTAATGAATATAGCAGTCCTGATAAAACAGGTTCCTGAGATTGATCTGGTAAAGGTTGACGAGGCGGCCAACGAAGTTGTCCTGCCATCCGGTCCGGGCGTCGTTAATCCGTTTGATGAATACGCTGTAGAAGAGGCGCTAAAACTGAAAGAAGCCCAGAGCGGAAAAGTTTCGGTTATCAGCTTTGGATCGGAAAGAGCCGAATCAGCTCTTCGCGCCTGTCTGGCACTTGGTGTTGATGAGGCGATATTGATATCTGATCCGATTTTTGAAAAATCTGATCCTCAGGCGGTCGGAAAAATCCTCGCGGCCGGATTGAAAAAACTGGGTGAGTATGACATGGTTCTTGCCGGAAAACAGGCAATCGATGATGATTCAGCTCAGGTTCCGGCGGCAGTGGCCGGAAATCTTGATTTACCCCAGGTTATGTTTGTCAAAAAAATCGATTCCGCCGAAAATGGCAAAGCCACTGTCTGGAGAACCACCGAGGAAGGTTATGATGTTGTTGAAGTGGCGCTTCCGGCCGTGATTTCGGTTGTTAAAGAGATAAATGAGCCAAGATTACCTTCACTCAAGGGTAAAATGATGGCAAAAAAGACCCCGATTACCAAGTGGGCCGCTGCCGACATTGGTCTGGGTGATGAATCTGTCGGTGCTAATTCCAATACCGGTATTTTGAAAGTTTCGGCCCCGCCTCCGCGTCAGAAGGGTGAAATGATTGAAGCTGAAACTCCTCAAGAGATTGCCGATAAGCTCTACGATAAATTGAAACAGAATCAGCAGTTATAAACTATACAGATTTTTATCAAAGCCGCCGATAACTATATTGGCGGCTTTTTTTATGTTTGGGAACGAATTGAAAGAAATGAGAAAACTGATAATTTTAATAGTTTTTATACTTTTTCTGATTTTGCCGGCTCAGTTACCGGCAATTTCATCCTGCAGGACGCTGGCAACCGATGTTGAAGTACTTTATCTGTATGATGAACCGGCATATATCGATTGGCCGTTGATTTATCATCTGGCTGTTGAAGAGGCCTGCCGGGTTAATCTGGTAACACTGAACTCCGGACCGGAATTTGGTTATCAAATTAGCAGATCCGATGAATACAATATTATTTCATATCAATTTTATATCCCTGATATATCCGGATATTTTCTTGACTCGGTATTAACAGGAATAAATAACTGGCGATTTCCCGATATTGTAGTTCTGGCTGATAATCTTCATAATCATTCAACGCTGGAATTTGAACGATTCCTGATTAACAAAAGTTATGATGCCAGCCGGATTTTTAATATTGGGAAAATCCTTCGAGGAGTATCCGGCGGCGAGGGAGATATTTTTGTTAATAACAGTCTTTATTTGAGCGAACATTATGATAAACTAAGTGAACTTGCGAGCGAATTCTCCTCAACTCTTGATGAGATAAATCGCGAACAGATATACTCTGCATACAGCCTGGTAAAAGATAACACGGGCGGAAATAAAAGGCCGTCAATCCTTTTGGGAATAGATAAAAATCGTCTGAGTAGACTAACCGAAAAATATATAGAAAACAGTATGGTCGCCGCCTCAATGAATGCGGCTATTGATGAATACTTAAATAATATTTCATCGGCAACAAATCTCAGGGGGGTTGAGAAAATTAATGGCTTATTCGATGCACTGGAGTCATTGTATCGGCTCAGGCAGGAATATTATGCTGATGTCACTTCTGATTCATCAACAGTAATAGTAAAATATATTTCGTCCTTATTAAACTCAGTGTCATCAAAAATATTTGAACTGGCCGGGATCGGTTTTGAATTTAGAAGTATGCTGCGCGATACTCCGCAGGGGGCCCGGCTAAAACTCATAGCAGAGATTAATAATAACGGTCCATTAAAAATCATGGCGGGAAAAATTTCATTAATCCCCGATTGGACAAAAAATGTTATTGAATTGCCGCTGAAGCAAAAAGATATTTCACCATTCAGTCAGCTTGTTCGCGAATTTACGATTGATGCCGAGATCGAATCGCTGGTATCGCTCCAACCGGATTCAATGCTGATTATAGGAACAATTATATATCGAGGGCGAAACATTGAATATAGAACTTTTGCCGACGCTTACGTTGAGACGCCTCTTAAATTAACCCTGGTGCCCAATTTTTCGATTATCCAACCGGTTTCACAGGAAAAACTCGTTAGATTGGTCGAACCGGTCAGTCTGAAAGCCAAAATTACAAAACCGTCTTTTAAATCGTCCGAAGCCAAGCTACAGATTATCGCTCCTCCCGGAATGATGATTGGGGCATACAAAGAAACAATCTCTATGCCGGTCGGCACTCGATCGCTCGAGGTTTCAATTCCGCTGGTGGCCACCAAGAAATTAACCGCCGGTAAAAA